>NZ_PSWH01000040.1:0-25581 GCF_002932105.1 Rathayibacter sp. AY1C1
CGTCCGACGTGCTCGGCTCACAGACGAGCGGCGCGACCTCGCGTCGCCCCTCTGCGCTATCCGTCGTGCCCGCTGTTGACCCCCGCCCCCGGCTCTTCCCCGCCCCCTCCCCCCGCACCATCCCGCGACGGGCAGCCCCTCCCCCGCCGCCGGCTCCGTCAGCCGACCAATCGGCAACGTGTTCGCCACGGCGAAAGAACTTGACCCCGAGGCCCGGGAGGTTCCGGTCGCAACTGAGCTGGGCGACGCGCCCGCGTGGTTGTTCCCCGGCGACGGAGACGCCGCGAGCACCTGGGCGATCCACGTTCACGGCAGCCTGTCCGGACGAGACGGCGCTTTCCGCTCCGTTCACGCCCTCAGAAGCACCGGGTACACCTCACTGGTCCCCTCGTTCCGAGGCGACGGAGAAGGCCCGCCTGCGCCGCTGGATGCCTTCACCCTGGGGCAGACGGAGTGGCCCGACGTCGACGCCGCGATCGCTCTCGCGCTCGAGCGCGGAGCCCGCCGCGTCCTGCTCGTGGGCTGGTCGAGCGGAGCGCCGATCGCTCTGCGCCTCGCTACGAGCTCGGCGCACCGCTCGCAGATCGCCGGGCTGATCCTCGTCTCCCCCGTCCTCAGCTGGCGCAGCAGCATGCTCTACAGCGCCGCCAATGCCGGCGTCCCCCGCATCATCGCCTCCGCGGCCATAGCCGCCCTCGCGACGCCGATCCTCAGCCGCCTCCTCGGGTCGCCGGTTCCGTTGGACTTCCACGCTCTCGACTGGACCCGAGCGTCAGTGCAAGTCCCCGTGCCTGCACTCCTGATCCACTCCGAAGGTGACCGCACCACCCCGTTCAGCGACTCCCGTGCGTTCAGCCAGACGCACGAGCAGGCTCCTCTCGTGCCCGTCCGGCCCTCCGCTCACGCCCTCGAATGGAACGCTGACCCGGCTGTCTTCGAGAAGGCCGTCACAACATGGTGCGCAGCCACGCTCTGACACCCGTCAAAAGCAAGATAGCCAGATACCTATATAGGTATCTGGCTATCTAGTACCACGCGGCTGGCTAGGCCAGCGGGTTGCGATCGCGGTACTCGCGCAGCGCCGACTCCACAATGTCGCGCTTGGTTCGTCCTGTTGCGACGCGCAGGTCCTCGACGTAGTACGACAGCTCCGCCTCGATATCGGCGTGCAGAACCTCCGTAGGCGCCTTCCGCGGCCGAGAACGAGGAGCCGTGGCACCCGTTCGCGCCGGAGCCGGGGCCGACGTCGCCGGTGCGGCCGCAGCAGGAGCCGGCGCCGGGCGCGGCTTCGAGTCGATCGGGTCGCGCCGGTCCGGCGCCGGCTGTGCCCGTCGAGCGGGAAGGCTCTGGGGGCGGTCCTCGTTGGTCATCGGATCACCTTTCGTGCGAGTTCTCGGTATGCCTGGGCGACGGGGGCTCCCTTGCGGAAGCGGCCGTACCAGTCGTGCGAGTACCGGACCTCCCCCACGATCGTCCGATGTGGAATGAGCGGCGTCAGCAGAAGGCCCGTCCCCCGCATCTGCTCGATGCTGTGGGTCGCCTCACGCGGCGTCACCGTCTCCTTGTAGCCGCCGACGATGATGCCGGCCTCAGCGACCGCCTGGCGGCCGCTGGTGGCGTTGTAGCGCATCACGCTCTCCTGTGCCCCCAGGAACCCGTCTACGCCGTCCGCGGTCGGCGTGGCCGCGTAGATCACCGATTCGGCCGCCGTCAGAGCGTTGAAGATCAGTGAGCCGCCCTGGCGGTTCGGGCAGTCGATGATCACCAGATCGGCAGGCACTCCCTCGAGCGAGTCGGCCAGACGATGCCCGACCTCCCCCGGGTCGTCCGTCTCGCGGGCACTCACGCTGCGGTCGGACGGGATGACTCGAAGGTTCTCGTGGAACGGCGACGGCACAGCCAGCTCGTCCGCCCACCCCCGCGGGTCCTGGTTGCCGAGGATCGCGCCGACGTCGAGGCCGACGTCGACGGGCTGCGCGTCGAGCCACTTGGTCGTCGCCCCGCGCGGGTCGAGGTCGATCAGGATGACGCGCTTGCCGTCCTCCGCCGCCACCGTCGCCAGGGAGACGGCAGTGGTGCTCTTGGTCGCACCACCGCTCTCGCTGTAGATCATCATCGTCTGCATGGTCGCAACCTATCTTGATACCTACACAGATAGCAAGCTACCCAGATACCTATATAGGTATCTGGGTAGGATACGCCCGACTGAAACCTGTCTGGCCGCCCGCCGCCTGGGCCGTGATCGCATGTCGGTGGAGTCGACATACACTCGAACGCATTCGAACACACGTTCGACTAAGCGAGGGAGGGTGGCATGAGCGTCACCGTCGTGGACCGCATAGCCACACCGGCCGAGGAGGCCGTCTCCATCGCCTTCCTCGTCACCGGCGACGCGGTGGCCGCAGGCTTCCCGTCGCCGGCGCAGGACTACTTCGACGGCTCTCTTGACCTCAACGACCACCTGATCCGCGACAAGACCTCGACGTTCATCGTCCGCGTGTCCGGCGAGAGCATGACCGGCGCCGGCATCAGCGACGGCGACGAGCTCGTGGTCGACCGCTCGATCACACCGACCCACGGCAGCGTCGTCATCGCGATTCTCGACGGCGAGCTGACCGTCAAGCGGCTCGAACTGCACCGCGGGGGAGTGGTGCTGCGTGCCGAGAACCCCGACTATCCCCCGATCGTCGTCCCCGAGCTGAGCGACCTCCAGGTGTGGGGCGTCGTCACCGTCTGCCTGCACCGGCTCCACCGTGCGCTCTGAGCGCCGCATCGGCCTCATCGACGTCAATTCCTTCTACGTGTCGTGCGAGCGCCTGTTCGATCCCAAGCTGAGCGGGCGGCCCGTCGTCGTCCTGTCCAACAACGACGGCTGCGTGGTCGCCCGGAGCGACGAGGTGAAGCAGCTCGGCATCGAGAACGGCACCCCCTGGTTCAAGATCGAACCTCTGATCAGAGCCGGACGCCTCCCGGAGGTCATCGCCCGCTCGAGCAACTACGAGCTGTACGGCGAGCTGTCCGCGCGCGTGATGGAGCTGCTGGGCCGGTACTCCGCCTGGCAGGAGGTGTACTCGATCGATGAGAGCTTCGTCGGCGTCGACGGGGATGTGGCGGAGCGGGCGAAGATCGGGCGCGCGATGCGCGCGGCCGTCGCGAAAAACGTCGGCCTGCCGGTGTGCGTCGGCTTCGGGCCGAGCAAGACGCTCGCGAAGTTCGTCAACAAAGGCGGGGCGAAGAAGCACCCGCGCCTCGGGGGAGTGTGCGATACCGACTGGTACACACCCGAGCAGATGGACGGCCTCATGGCCTCGCAGCACGTCACCGAACTGTGGGGCGTCGCCGGCCGCACCGCGAAGCGCCTCGCAGAGCTGAACATCCACACGATCCGCGACCTCCGCGACGCCGATCCCATCCTCATCCGCAAGAAGTTCTCCGTCGTCTTGCAGCGCTCCGTCTACGAGCTGCGCGGAATCGACTGCATCCCGCTCGAGGCCGCACGCACGGTCCGGGACCAGCTGATCTTCTCGCGCTCGTTTTCCTCTCCCGTGACGACGATCGCGGACATGGAACAGGTGCTCTCCGTCTACGCTCAGTGTGCCGCGCACCGCCTCCGAGCACAGGGGTCGGTCACCAAAACGATGAGCGTGTTCGCGTCGACGTCGCCCTACGCCGACGCGCCCTACGAGTCCGCCGGCGGCATGGCCGGCTTCCCCATCCCCACCGACGACCCGGTGACCATCGTCAAGGCCGCCACAGGCACCCTCGTGCCCAGGCTGCACGAGGGTGCGCGCTACGTGCGCGCCGGCGTCATCCTCACCAACTTGTCTGCGAAGGGCTCCCACGCCCTGCTGGACGTGTTCGACAACGACTTCGACACCAAGGGCCTCGGCGCCACGATCGACGCCGTGACGAAGCGCCACGGCCGCACCGCGGTCGGCCTTGGCCTCGCCGGCATCCGCAAAGGACCGGTGTGGACGATGAAACGCGATGCGCTGTCGCTGCGCGCGACAACGCACTGGGGAGAACTGGCAACCGCGCACGCGCGGTGACCTCTGTCGGCGGCTCTCCCGCTGCGATAGAATCTTCTATAGGAGGTGGTTGCCATATCAATCGCTGAGAAGCCCGATGGGGACACCGTTCGCCGGCTGCGCAGCTTGCAGGTCGTGACGCGCGTGTCCTACCTTCGCGCGCTGCGCGCCGTGGCCCAGGACACCACGCAAAAGCAGCTCGCCAGTCAGATCGGTATCTCTCAACCCTCCGTCAACAGCGCCCTGAAGTCCGCGGCCGCGGTTCCCGACGTGCGCCCCGGATTCTCCGGCGCGACGCCCTACGAGATTGCCCAGCGCTACGACGCGGGGGAGTTGACGAGGGAGCAGGTCATCGATGAGCTTGGCCGCTGGTCGTATCGCCCCGGATCGCCCAGCGACGGCTACGACTGGACCACCTTGGACCCGGGGGAGTTCGCGGAGGTCCGGCGTGCGCTCAGTGAGCACCTGATCGAGGCAGACACCTACGACGAGATCCTGGACCGCTACTGCGAGCAAGGTCGGTGACGGGGGAGGACTCGTCAGCGATCGCCACGCACCGCGAAACGGTGCGCGCGTGGGCGCGAGCGGGAGGCCCACTGAGCCCGGCGAGCGAGCGCGCGACGGTCAACAATCGCGACTGGTTCCGCCGGGACCCTGACGGGGTATTCGAGCCGCGCGCTGCACGCCAGCTGCTCCACGACCGCCTCCTAGCCGAGTACCGCGCACAGTTCCCTGACGTGCGTCACGAGCGAAAGGCGATCATCCTCGCCGGCCCGCCCGGAGCCGGGAAGTCGACCGTCCTCGCAGACGTGCTCGGCTCCGACCGCAGCGCCTGGCTTACCGTCGACGCCGACGAGTTCAAGCGGGCGTTACTCACCGAAGCGATCAAGGACGGCAGCTACGACCGCGCCATCCTGCCGCCGGAGGTCCGCGCCGCTGAGGCGGCGGGGGAGAAGTTCTTCCCGCTCGAGCTGGCCTCCCTCGTGCACGAAGAATCCTCCCTCCTCGCGACGGAGCTGCGCCAGGTAGCGATGCGAGAAGGTCAGAACGTCGTCATCGACACCGTGCTCTCCTCGCCCGACAAGGCCGTCGAGCTGGGGCAACAGTTCGCGGCCGCCGGCTACAGCGTCGAAGTGATCGACGTCGAGGTCCCATTCGAGCTGTCCGAAGCGCGGATCGCCGGCCGCTGGCAGCAGTCCTACGAGCGCGCCCTCGCCGGCGCCGATGAGCTCGGCGGCCGATGGGTTCCCAGCGAGTACGCCCGCAACGTCTACGCCGGACCCGAGGGCCGCTCCCTCCCCGAGTTCGCCGCTGAACAGCTCGCGGAAACCGGCGCGACCGTGATGCGGTTCCGCCGGTTCAACACCCCCGGCGAAGGACAGCCGCGCACTCTCGACGTCGACCAATCCCGCACCGCGTTCGGGCGCCCCTTGGTCGACACGGCCCTCGTGCAGACACGCGCCGCAGCCGCTCAGAGCTTCCCCACGAGCAGAAGGCCCACCCGCGGCCCTGACCACGGAGGGCTCGGCCGCTAGCCCAGCCCCACCACACCCGGCACGTTTCGCAGGCCGGGCGCTCTGTCATCCCCTGTACCCCGCTCAGCGCGGCGTAGACGCCCGTTCCGGGGGCGCGAGGGTCCTCGCGCAGCGTCGCTCTGCGACGCCGTGGGGAGGCCGCACAGCGGCCCATCCTTCGGGTTTTCTTCACCTCTCCGCGGTCTCAACCTATTTCGCTCCATCGGCTGCGTGCCACCGATCCCGGACGCGCCCTCCGGGCTTATTTCGCCCGTGATCGGCGTCACTCCGCCGCCTCCACTCAAACGGTCATTCCCGCCGGAGAGGCAAAGAAAAACGATCAGCCAGAGGGAGAGACGCCATGAGCGAGCAGCGCGGCACACGTACCGAAGTCATCAAGAGCGAGAACCACGGACCCGGGGCGGAGGGGATCAGCCGGACCGCGCGTCAGGTGGTCATCGTCGGCGCCGGTGGCCGTGATCCGGTGACCGAGCAGACGCCCGCCGTGCACCTGGTCACCCGTCAGGGCCGCGCGGGGCTCCCCGGGGTGACGTTGCAGCACTTCGAGCCCGTCGAGCCGCTGGCCGCGGGCCTCGTCGGCTACATGGCTTCCGGAGCCTACGTCGTCGTGCCGGTCGCCGTCGCCCGGGCGCTCGACCTGTTCCCGGCCGCGTACGCGCTGCACGACCGCAGCGAAACGCCCGCCGACTACCTCGCTAACGACTGATCACGGACCCGAGAAGGAGACAGAGCATGCTCACCATCACCCACACCCCCGAGGCCGGAACGATCATCGAGGGCACCAGCCGCGGAGACGGCACCGCCGAAATCTTGAAGGCGTCCGGCTGGCGCTGGGGTCGCTCCATCACCGCCTGGTACGTCCCGCAGTCCCGCGACCGCCTCCCGAAGTGGTGGACCATCAACCGCGCCGCGACCGCGCTGCGCGAGGCCGGCCACGTCGTCACGATCGACGCCGCCGAGACGTTCCGGCCCACGGCCGAGGCCGAGGCGGACAAGATCGAGCGCCAGGCCGCCCGCGTCGACGCGCTCGATGCGAAGGCCGACCGGCGCGCCGCGGACGCCGACACCGCCGACGAGGCCGCGCGCCGCGCGTTCGACCGGCTCCCGGAGGGCGGCGAGCCGATCAAGATCGGCCACCACTCCGAAACGCGACACCGCAACGCGATCGAGAAGGCCCACAACGCGATGGGTCGCAGCGTCGAGGCCGACCGCGAAGCCACCCGCGCCCGCGCCCGCGCCGACGTCGCCGCAGGGACCACCGATCACCGGTACGCGCCCGGAATGGTCGCCCGCCGCATCGAGCGGATCGCAACCGATATCCGCGGGTACAGCCGGAAGATCGAGGGCAGCTCGCACAACTTCGGCGGCGGCTACATCGAGACGACGACCCCCGCGACCGGCGCCTACCGTGAGCGGCTGCTGACCCAGCGGGCGCAGCTCGAGGACGAGCACGCCTACTGGACCGCCGTCCGCGAGGCCCAGGCCGCCGCCGGAGAGGTCACGATCCACAGCCGCGACACGATCGCCAAAGGCGACATGATCAAGCACCGTTTCGGCTGGCACATCGTGACCCGCGTGAACCCCAAGAGCGTGACCGTCGCGCTCGACTGGAACGACACGACCCGTCCCTACAAGGTGAACTACGCCGACGTGCAGGGACACCACACCGCCGCCGAGGTCGAAGCAGCCCGCGCCGCGGCCGCCGAGAAGGCCGCCACCGAGACGGCCGCCGCGAGCTGAGGGCGAGGGCCGGCACCCGGGCCGGCCCGTGAGGGGCGACCCCCTCACACTCCCCGGGCATCCCGTTCCGGGAGGCGCGAGCTGCACTCGCGCAGCGGCGACGGAGCACCGCCGATTGGAGGCCGCGACGCGGCCCATTCCACCCGTTTTCTTCACCTCTCCGCGGTTTCAACCTATTTCGCTCCACCGGCTCCGTGCCGCCGCTATCGGACGCGCCCTGCGGGCTTATTTCGCCCGCTATCGGCGTCACTGCGCCGCCTCCACTCAAACGGTTTTCCCCGCCGGAGAGGCAAAGAAAAACGATCAGCCAGAGGGAGCACCCACACCATGCAGACCGCCACCGAATTGCAGACCACGGCTAAGACCTATCTCACGCTCGCGAACACCCGCGCGGTGAGCATCCGCGTCGTGGGCACCGACCCCAAGACGACGCCCTCCGTGCTCGTCACCCGCCGCAAGTCCGGCGTCTGGGAGGCGTGGCACTCCGACCAGCTGCACGGCATCACCAGCGGCTCATTCCGCCACTGCGTCACCCACGCCCGCCGCGCAGCGATCCGCCGCGTCGCCCCGTTCATAAGCCGCTGAGAGGACCACACCATGACCACCACCGACACCGGCCGCGCGAGCGCCGAACAGCTCGCCCTCATCCTCACCACCCGCCACGCGGAGTCCGACGAGGACGCCGCCGCCACGGACGCCGAGATCCTCGCGCACGTCCGCAACACCCTGACCCTGCCCGGGGAGGGGTGCCCGGGCGGGTTCCCCGTCACCGACGACGGAAGCGACTACGCGGCCGCGCTGATCGCGTTCCTCTCGCCCGCCCCGACAGCGGACGCGATGCTCGCCACGATCGAGCGCCTGCACCAGCAGGTGTGGGCCGCGGCCCCCGTCCTCACCGTCGAGACGGTGACGGTCGACGGCGAGACGTACCCGGCGCTGCGCTGCCCCGCATGCCGCCAGCTCGTCACCGACTCCGGCGACCTGTACGCCGTTGACGTGTCGACCAGGTGGAGCACCGCCGAGACGGACGACGAGCGCCAGCAGATGAGCATGACCCGCGGGGATGACGACTACAGCGGCACCCTGTACTACCTGCACGCGGCAGGCGAGCCGCACGCCGTCGTGCCGCCCGAGGGCTGGACCGAGAGCTGGAACTGACTCAGCGGGGGAGGGCCGGCCTGCGGGCCGGCCACGAGGGGCGACCCCCTCGCGCTCCCCGGTGTTCCGCCTTCGGCGGGGCGCGAGCTCCGCCCGCGCAGCGGTGACGGAACACCGCCAGCAGGAGCCGCTACGCGGCAGGATTCCCCGTTTTCTTCACCTCTCCGCGGTTTCAACCTATCTCGCTCCGGCGGCTGCGTGCCACCGCTCCCGGACGCGCCCTGCGGGCTTATTTCGCCCGTGATCGGCGTCACTCCGCCGCCTCCACTCAATTGGTTTTCACTCGCCGGAGAGGCAAAGAAAAACGATCAGGAAGACGACAAAAGCCCCGTAGTTGTACTAGAACCACGGGACCCGTCGCCTCAATGGTCGCACACCAAATGAGGAGAAACCATCGTGACTATCACCACCGGAACCGGGACCGTCGAGCACATCGACCCGACCACCCTCGTGATCGAGGCGAACGTGCGCACCAGCGCCCCCGTGACCAAGGATTTCATCGCGTCGATCCGCGAGAACGGCGTCATCACCCCGATCCTCGCCCGCCGCGACGAGCACGGGAACGTCATCGTCCGCGCCGGACAGCGCCGCACCCTCGCCGCCCGCGAGGCAGCGGTCGCCACGGTCCCCGTCTACGTCGTGGAGGGCGACGACACCACCGCGGACCGCATCATTCAGCAGATCATCGAGAACGACCAGCGCGCCGAACTCAGCACCGCGGACCGCACCGCCGCCTGGGCGCAGCTCGCGTTCGAGGGCATCACCGCCGCGCAGATCGCCAAGCGCACCGGCACCAAGACCGACGCGGTGAAGAAGGGCCTCGCCGTCGCGGAGTCCGCGACCGTCACGTCAGTTCTCCACTCGCACGAGCTGACTCTCGATCAGGCCGCGGTCCTGTTGGAGTTCGAGGACGACGCTGACGCCCGCGCCCACCTGGTCGAGGTCGCCACCAACGACCCGACCCAGTTCGACCACACCGCGCAGAGCCTCCGCGAGGACGCCGCGGAGAAGGCTCGCCTCGCCGCCGTCGAGCAGGAGCAGATCGCGAACGGCTTCCAGGTCCTCACCCGCTCCGACGCCTACGGCGAGGGCAGCCCGTGGGTGCCCCTCCGCAAGCTCCGCACCGCGGACGACGCGCAGGTCACCGCCGAGCACATCGCCGCGATCCCGGTCCGCGGCGCGCTCATCGACACTCGCTGGAACGGCGACATCGACGTGACCCACTTCGTGCAGGAGCCCACGGAGGCTGGATTCACCTACGCCTACCGCGGCGACGTGCCCGCCGCGGCGCTCACCCCCGAGGAGGCGGAGGAGGAGCGCGTCGAGAAGTCCGCGGAGCGGAAGGTGCTCATCGCCAACAACAAGGCGTGGACCGCCGCAGAGACGGTCCGCCGCCAGTGGATCGCCACGTTCCTCAGCCGCAAGACCCTCCCGAAGGACGCGGATCGGGTGATCGCTCTCGGGCTCACCGCTCACCGGTTCGCGGTGTCCTCCGGGATGAGTAACGGCAGCGACCTCGCCCACACGCTGCTCGGCATCGACCGCCCCTCCGGCTACCGCACCGACGCCCTCGCCGCGCTGGTCGAGGCCAACCCCGCGAAGGCCCGGCTGGTCGCGCTGGCGGTCGTGCTGGGAGGTCAGGAGGCGAACACGAGCAAGGAGTCATGGCGACGCGGCGACGAGCGCGCCGCCGCCCACTTCCGCCAGCTCGCCGAGTGGGGGTACGCGCTCTCCCCGGTCGAGCAGATCGTCACAGGCGAGAGCACCCCGGCTGACGCCGCAGGAATCAGCTAGCCGCTCCGCGGGGACCGGCATCCGCCGGTCCCCGCACCCCCGCTCCAAACTCCTGCAGAAAGGCCCACCATGACCACCACCACGACTCCCGCCGTCGACGTCGACGTGTGGGGACACACCCCGGCGCTACGCGACGCGCAAGCCGCCGTCGACGCGGCCACCGCCACCGGCGACCCCGACGCAATCGCCGCGGCCGCGCGCGCGCTGATCGTCGCCGCGGCCGCGCACGGCTGGCCCACCGCGACCGCCCTCGTTTTCAAGTACGAGACGACCGGCCCCATCGCCCACGTCTGGGGACTGTGGAGAGTCCTGGACGCCGACCGTCAGACCCTCGGCGAGTGGGAGGACGATCCGGGCGGCATGAGCGATGAGTCCGAGGAGGAACTGGTCGCCCTCGACCTCATCAGCAACCGCCGCGAAACCCTCGACTACACCGACTTCGGCACGCCCATCGGCTCCACCGTCCTGATCCTGCACACCCTCGCGCTCTGAGCGACCGCGGGCCGCCCCGGACCGGGCCGGCCCGTGAGGGGCGACCCCCTCACACTCCCCGATGTTCCGCCGGCGGCGGGGCGCGAGCTGCGCTCCCGCAGCGTCGACGGAGCGACGCCAAGAGGTCGCCCGGCTGCGCCGGCCGCCGTTGGTCGCCCTACGGGCTCACACCCTTTTTTGCCGTGAAGCCTTCGGCGGCTCCCTCCGCTTCGCTGCGGTCGTAGCTACCTACGGGCTCCGTTCAAGTGGCTGCGCCACCGGCTCCTCCGAGACTTTCGGCACGCGGTCGCTGCGCTCCCTCACATCGCGCCGAAACTCTCTCCACCGCCGCCCTGCGGGTTGCACTGCGCCCTCCGGTTGCTAAGGCGGAAAACCGCCTTCACGGCAAAAAAACGATGAGGAGGAGAAGAGAGATGCAACAGCAGATCACGACCGTCAGCACCTTCGTCCCGGCCGCCACCGAGGAGGGGATGCGCCACCAGTTCCGCAAGATCGCGGAGCGCGACGAGGACCTTGCCGCCCACGCCCGCAACGGGTGGGCACTCGCGCACACCGCCACGATCCCCGGCCCCGAGGGCGTCATGTTCGTGGACACCCTCACCCGCACCCAGCAGTAGCCCGCACCACCATCGAGGAGGAGACGCCATGTCCGACACCATCACCACCAGCCCCGCCCCGGAGAAGCCGACCCTCCTCGACGCGGTGGCCGAGTTCGCGTCCGTGTTCTCCCACGGGGACACCGCCGACGACCTGGCCACGCGCCTCAACTGCACCGAGGTCGACGCGCTGGCCGGACTCCTGCGAGCATTCGGAAGGGACGAAGCCGCAGACCTCTGGATCGCGCAGCACGCGACCGACGACGACGAGGGCGACGCCCACACCCCCGAAGGAGCCCAGCGATGACCGAGCAGCAGCAGGCCGCCGACGCGGTGGCGACCTACCAGGCAGCCGTGGCGACGTTCGCGGCCACGCTCTCGGACCCCGCCGTCGCGGAAACGATCGCCCCGACGCTCACCTGCGCGCGCGCGACGCCGATCATCGACCTCCTCACCGAGGCAGGACACCACGACGCCGCCCAGAAGTGGGCCGAGCTGCACGCCTGGACCCGACTCAACGACGAGCACGACCCACACCGCGGCGACGAGTCGGACGGGTGGGCCGACTGATGCTCACGGTCTACTCGAAGCCGTCGTGCGTGCAGTGCACCGCGACCTACCGAGCCCTCGACGCGAAGGGCATCGAGTACGACGTCGTGGACCTCACCACCAACCCCGCCGCGCTCGAGTACGTCATGGAGGAGCTGGGCTACTCCGCCGCCCCCGTCGTCGTCGCCAGCGATCAGGACCACTGGTCGGGATTCCGCCCCGACCTCATCGACAAGCACGCCGCATGAGCGGCGAGATCCCGAGCGATGAGTTCCGGGCCGGCTACCTCGCCGGATTCGCGGACCGGCAGGCCGAGGTGGACCGGCTGGAGAACGACGCCGACCGGCTCTACCGCGCCGCCTACGGCGACGAACGCCGCATACCCGGGCAGCACGTCACCCGCGCCGAGCTCGAACAGCGCAGAGCGCTGTCCGAGCCGCCTGTCGAAATAACCCGGCGCGAAGCGCTCGCATCCTGGGGGATCGAGCTACCCGCCGAGGACCCCACACGCACCCCCGCGGCCGAGCCCGCGACCGAGAGCCCGTCGACGGCGACGGGACCCACGAACCGCACGAGCAGGAGACGACAGATGAGCACCAGGACGATCACCGGAAACCTCGCCACCGACCCCGAAGCCGTGCAAGCGGGCCGCGTGCAGATCGTGAAGCTGCGCGTCATCGAGAACACCGGCGAATACCGCGGCGGCGAGTGGACCCCGCACGAGGCCCCGACGACGCATTTCGTGGAAGCGAAGTTCGAACTGGGCGAGCACGTCCTCGCCTCCCTCCACAAGGGAGACGCCGTGATCGTCGTCGGCTACGAGCGCACCGTCGCCTGGGGCGAAGGCGAGAACCGGCGCACCGGCCGTGTCCTCGAAGCCGACGCCATCGGCCCCAACCTCACCCGCGCGACCGCCGTCGTCACGACGGCCGCGCAGCGCGCACCCCGCCGCAGCGCCGCCCCCGCGGCTGAGTAAGTTGGTCGGCATGTGGGACGTGATCGCTCTGCTGCTGGCCGTGACGGGCGCTGCGCTCGTCGCCGCCGGTGTCGTGCCGCTGTATCGCGACTCCGAGCTCCACTCCGAGCAGCTGTCCGAGGTCGCGCTCGACAAGCGCGCCCGAGCCCGCGGCGCTCTCGTGGCTGCCGTTGTCCTCTTCTCCGCAGCGGCCGTCGCCCTCCTCGCCGGGACGGCCTGAGCCCCTACGCCGAGCCGTCCGCGATCCGGAGCACGGAGAGGATGACGTGATCCTCCGGTATCGCAGCGCGCACTTCCGCGATCGCCGCGGCCGACGTCGCCGCGTTGATCTTCTTCTACGGGCGATACTCGCGATTGTCCGTGGTCGAGGGCGGCGGCCCCGGATTCGGCTGCTGAAAACTGCCTACACCCAGTGAGGCCAGTCCGGCGGACACCGCCGCGCCCACGATGCGGGCGACGAGCGCTACTGACTTCCCGACGAGCTTCAACGCTGTTGCCATCACGGAACCATCACCTTCAGGACTGGATGGCAACGCTAGTGGTTTGGAGCCGCCCGGGTGCTCTACTTCGAGCCGTTCGCGAGCCGGAGCACGTAGAGGATGACGTGATCCTCCGGAATCGCAGCGCGCACTTCCGCGATCGCCGCGGCCGACGTCGCCGCGTTGCTCTGCACAACCGTCGATGCCGATTCAGCGCGCGTCCGGTGTGCCAGTTCCCACATGCTCCCATCGTCGCACCCGGCGCCAATGGGAGCGGCGGACCGGCAGTGCCGGCCCACGAGGGGGAGAGCCCCCTCGACCCCCCCCGAGCACGTGGAACGGCCGCGCGCTCGAGCGGGAGTCAGCTACGAGGACGCGGCTTGTACTTCTTCCCCGCGCGGATGTTCCGGTTCTCGATCACACCGACCACGGCCAGACCGGCGGCAACGAGGACGATCAGCGCCCATCCGAGGACGTTCAACCACGTCCCGGTGAAGGCCGCATAGGTCTGCTCGCCGGCGATGGAGAAGAGCATCAGCGACAGCCCGAACCAGACCATGCCATTGCTGATCAGCGCGGCACGCGCGAGCTTGGTCCGAGGCTTCGACATGCCCTCACCCTCCCACCGCCGGCTGGACGTGTCCACGGACTTGCACGGCGCCGATCGCGCCGCTCACAGATCCGGACGTCGATATCCGCAATCGGCGCAGTTCAGCAGAGTCGGCGGCATCGCGTGACCGCAGAACGCGCAATCCCAGTCCGGTTGTCGCGTCCCGCACTCCTCGCACCGCTCGGCGGAGGGCCAGGTCACCGCGGCACACGAGACGCACCGCAGCGGATCCGAGGGTTTCACCTTTGCAGAAGGCGACACCCGCGGCGATTCCTCATTGGCGAAGTGCACGCACAAGCCGGCGACGTCGGCGCCGCCCAAGAAGTCAGCCACCGACACCCGAATGGGATCAAGCAAGTCGACGGAGAATCCCACGAGGAAGTCGCCCGGCAGTGCGACAGGCTGCGCTCTCGCCTCCGTGTGCGCGACGGTCATCACCCGGCCGACCTCGTCCACCCGGACGAACGTATGCGTATCCGGGTACGTCGTGTAGTGAAGGACCCGCATCAGGTCACAGCGCTCACGGCTGCGGGGCGTGTGCCGGTAGGTGCTGCGCCATTTGCGAGGTCCGAAAGGGCACGAGGAGACCCATCACCATGCGCTCTGGTCGCCCGGAAGAGGCGGCGGAGGCGTCTCGGCATCTTGCTCCGCCCGAAGCTGTTGAACGACGCGCGTCACGAGGACCACCGCTTGCGCAGCAGCGAAGGCGTCGGTGTGAGAGATGTCTCCGTGGGTTACTTTCTGCGCCAGGTCCCACGCTGCGCGTACGAAGACTCGAAGTTCGGCGTGAGCTTTGCCGCTTGAATACTCCGCGAGGAACAGGTCGAGCCACGTTTTCGCGTCGCCGGCCTTGGGAGCCTCGGTGTCCTTCGGAACGGTCGTGACGGGGGCGATTAGCTTCGCCACGTCGATGATGATTTCGCGGCTGCGACGACCGACGTCCTGCCAGTCGTCTCGGTCGCGCGCTCCGTTCATCTCTTTAATCAGAGCATCAATCCGACGATCCACCGCCTCCCAGGTCGGCGCTCCCGTCGAACCCACGTCCTGCACGGTCGCACGGCTCTCGAGTGCCGTCAGCTCTTCGAGCGTCGCCTTGGCGAGATCCTGAATCAGGGCACGACGTTCCGCGTAGCTCGGCAGTTCACGGGACCACTGACCGTGCCACTCCCAGAGGTTCTCCCAAGGAAACGCCGGCGGCAGCCCGAGGCGTTCCAGATTGTCGGTGAGGGTCCTCGCGTCTCCGATGTAGCTCGCGTTCACGCTCTGGATGCGTGGTCCTCCCGTCGCGACGGTCGTCAGCACGTTCGCCTGCTGCTTCAGCAGAAGCCGGATGTTCGGGACGCTGAGGATGTCACTTGAGCCGGGCGGCTGAGCGTTGAAGAGGTCTTCGATATTCGACACGCCTCCATTCTGTTGCGGGTGACTCGTCGGCGGCACCGCCGCGACCGCGAAACCTGGTGGGCGGGGGCGTGGGTGGCCGCCTCGCGTAGTCGATACCCTCGAAAGATGCACCTCCAAGTCGTCCCGAGCGGCACGCCCGCAGTGCCCTCCGACTCCGCCTCCGCGCTGCGCCAGCTCCTCGCGGACGGCGTGACCTGGGGTGACTCGTCCGCCTGGCTCCCGGCTCTGCCCGCGAAGAGCGTCGACCTGTTCTTCACGTCACCGCCCTACGCCGACCAGCGCGCCTACAGCCGGATCCACCCAGACCGTTACGTCGAGTGGTTTCTCCCCTTCGCGCGGGCGATGTACGACGCCAGCGCCGACACCGGCTCGCTCGTCATCAACATCAAGAACCGCGTCGCTAAGGACGGACCCCTCCGCGGACAGCGGCACCCCTACGTGTTCCAGCTCGTGATCGCGTTGCAGAACATGGGCTGGCGGTGGGTGGAGGAGTACATCTGGCAGAAGCCCAACGCGATTCCCGGCAAGTTCGGCCCGCGGACCAAAGACGCCTTCGAGCACGTATTCCACTTCGCTCGAGGTGCGAAGCCGTACTTCGACCTTGATGCGATCCGGGTCCCCTACAAGACGACGGACGATGAAATCGCCCGTCGCCGGCTCGACACAAACGGCCGGCGCACCACGGAGGCCGGTTTCGGCCGCGATCGAGTCGGGACCTACCGCCACGGCGGCGCCGATCCTGGCAACGTCGTATCTGTCAGCCAGACCTACAACCAGCACCGTGGTGTGAAGCACACCGCGGCCATGCCGGAAGGGCTCGCAGAGTTCTTCATCAAGGCCATGTCACCCGTCGGTGGCACCGTCGTCGACCCGTTCGCCGGCGGCGGCACAACCGCCGTTGTCGCCCGCCGTCACGGACGCCTCGCCGGCGGTATCGAGCTGCACGAAGAGTTCGCCACAGAAGCGCGGCGACGCATCGCCGCCGACGTTGACAGCGATGTGCCCGGCCAGATGCTCGGCCTTGGCTGATGCCCAGCGTTGAAGAGACCGTCGCCCGCATCGTTGACACCGCGACCTGGGACCAGCGCGTCGCCCAAATTCGGCTCATCAGCCAGAACCACGGCAGCGCGCAATACCAAGAGATCTACGCGACCGTCGCGCGCGAGCTATACGTCCCTCACCTGGCCCCAGATTTCGCCTACGTGCACTCAATGGAGTTCTACGATCTCCCCACATTCCAGAGCGCCTATGCCGCCGCCAGCAAGGCAACTGCAGCGTTCACCGACGTGTCAGAACAGACGCTCGCGGACACGATCCTCGAGAACCCTCGGACTCTCCTCGCGTTTAGAACCATCCTCGGGCTCACCGGCAACGAGTTCGCTCAATCGACGGGCTTACTTGCGGCGCCTCGGTCCATCAGAGCTGTCTCGCACAGCAAGGTGGACGCGATGGAGCGGAAGGGAACCGCGGTAACGGCGCAGCAGGCCAAGCTCATCGCTATGACGGTCCTCGCCGTGATGGACGGCAGCCTCTTTGGGGACCCGCCCGGCGATCTCCACCGCAAACAGGAGAAGTACGACACCGAACGTGGCTGGGAAGGCGTGCACGAACTTGCACGCGACGGCGTGCCCTACGAGGCTTTGCTTCACCAGCGCCACTATGGCGGGGCCTTCCGGCAGCTCCTCGACGCGACGTCGACGCTGCGCGGGAACCTCCTCGAGGATGCCGTCGAGGAGCTGTTCCTCGAGAACGGCATTCCGCACATTCGCACCGGAAGCCACAACCAAGGCGACATTCAGAAGCGGTTCGAGCTCCACGTCACCCCGGCACCCGATTTCGTCGTCTACGACAACTCTGGAAGCCTCCGCGCAATCCTCGAATGCAAGCTCGTCAACGACGGCGGAACCGCCCGTGACAAGGCTCTGCGGTTCGAACGACTCCGCGCCGAATCGCTCAGGCTCGGCGGAGTCCCCCTCCTCGCCGTCCTCACAGGCCTCGGCTGGACCCGAGTGAACGACACGCTCGGACCCGTCGTTCGCGACACAGACGGCCGTGTGTTCACCCTCGCCACCCTGCCCGACATGCTCGACGTGAATCCGTTCCCGTCGCTCATCGGCACGCACGTAGAGTCCGAGTAGCTTCCTAGCCGGCACCCGTCACAGCTTGTCGATCCACGTGTCCTCGTCTCGATCGACCCAGGCGTTGCCCGTGCCCTGCTTGCTCGAGGTGCGCGCCGACTCGATACGACGGGACAAGCCCAGCAGTAACGACAGCGCCTGCTTCTGCGTCATCTCCGCCACTGACGCAATTTGCTGACCTGTCAGCTCAGCCACCATTGCGAACTGCTCGCGAGCCGTCGTGATTCCGAGCTCCGCGAACGATTGCCGCACTCTCGCTCGGGTCGCGTCACTCATCGCTGGCTCAGCGGCAGGAGTCTCGTTCTCATCGCCGAAAAGGAAAGGAGCTTGTCGGCTGTCAGTCATCGGTGCTCGTTCGAGTCCCGGACGAGCCACCCTCCGCACCCGGGCTCGAGTCGAGGGGCGACTCGGACGACTGCGCGCGCCGCTTCGCGACCCACTTACGTCCGAGGGTTAAACCGCCGGCGACCACGCCGACCACGGCGGTGACGATAGCACCCCCCTCGATGCGCCCCTTGCCGCGCCCCTTATGAAATCCGTGACCCCATGCAGGATTGCCCTTGCCCATCGTCCGCCTCCGTTGACCTGTCTACCCACGAGCTGTGTAGTTCAGGATGCCATCGGTACCAGCGGCGCCACCCAGCCACGGCCCATCGTCCTAGCATCTAGGCCCCGTCGATCGAGAGTTCGGCACGTCCGAGAGCGCCAAGACCGACAGCAAGATTCCCCGCAAGCTAGCGAGGGACAGCTCCACCAGGGTGCCCAGGGCTCCGAGGGCAGTTGCGACCGTCTCGATCCGCGCGTTGATCGGCTGCGGCCGCTGCTTCGTACGGTCCTTCGCCCATACCCGCACGAACCCCCAGTGCACGGTCGGCGCCAACCGTTCCCCGTCGCGCTCGCGCACGACCATCACCGGCGACATCGGCTCAACGTTGTAGTTCGGCCGCAGATCCCCGAAGTCACCTGTGAAGAGATCCTGAGTAAGCCCTCGGTGTTGTTTGAGACAGCGAAACGACCACACATCGATGGCGCTCTTGTCGATTCCTCGTCAGACGGTTCCGGAGATGACCCAGCTGTTACCGTCCCACTTGAAACCGTCTACGAGCGCGTCCGTATAGCCATTTTCGAAGGCGAGGCCGACTCGGTATTCGTTAGACAGCGGGGCGGGGCGGTCCGCGAATTCCTCTGGAAGGTACAGGTCAAGCCGTACTTGGTCGTCGGCCTCGCGTAACCGGTCTTCGTCAATGCCCTCGTAGACCTCGGGGGCAGCATCGGCGCCTGAGCCGGGTACTACGGTTGCGGCTTGCGTGAACGTGTATCCATCGGTGAGAACCGCCGTCTCGGGGGCCCACTTACCCATGTTGATTGCAAGCGACGCAGGGCAGCCCTCGCCGTAGTTCTGCGTCACAATTCGTTTCTGCTCGTCCAGCTCGATGTGGTCGCAGATCGCGGCGTAATCCCGTGCCGCCGCTGCCGCGTAGGTCGACAAGACAGCCGCCTCGAAGGTGCTGTAGTCGCCTCCGCCGGCCTCGCCAACCTCTTCGCTTACTGACGTCGAAGTGCTCTGAGGCGCCTCGGGGGCGTCGCCGACGGAAGCTCCTCCCGAGGAACATCCTGCGAGTGCCAAGACGGCTACTCCTGCCGCTGCAGCCCACGTTTGACGCCTCATGTTTCCCCCTAGTTGCGGGGCTGAACCACTCCGCCCCTTGGACATGAAACCAGACCCTCCGCCACCCATACGGCCACTTAGGACACCAAGTCTCTCTTTGGGGGGGTGCGGATACCTCCGCGCTGTCCAATCGCGTCCCGTACGGGATCGTTCAGCGAGCTGCTGAGCCGGCGGGTGCTGCTCTCGGCCGCGTTACGGGTCACGGCCGAGAGCAGGGCGACACCGGCGGCCCCCCGCCGGTCTGTCGCGTGCGGCGTCAGCGAAGTCCCCACTTCTCGACCGCACCGCCACAGTAGAGCCACCAGCGCACTGCCCGAACGTCATCCGAGCTGAACGCTGCTGCGCAGCTCACCTCCGCTCCACGTCTCGAGAACCCACCGATTGGGACCGGACAGCACGCCCACTGCTTCACCGGCCACTTCCCGGGCACGCTCGGCGCAGCCGTAAATCCCGATGACGTCCGGCGTCTCGGCCCAGAAGGCGCTTCGCAGAAGTAGGTAGTGCTCTCCGTCGATGCTGATGCTCACACCACGGATCCTCGCTGGCCGCAGAGCCCCGCGACGGGTCCGGCACAAAGTGCCACTTCGATGGCGCGTGTCCCGTAAGGGGATCGTTCTGCGGATCACCAAGTCGCCGGGCCGACCTCCGCCGGGTGCCGTGGTTCAGCGAGAGAGCCCTCCCGCTGTCAGCTTGCGCGGACCGACAGGTTCTTGCCGAGCTGAGTCCAGCCGTCGCCGGTGGCGTCGTCCGGTACGGCGTCGTCGGGGTGGATCTGTACCGTCCAGTCGTTCTGCTTTGACAGCTTCTCGCCGCAGCCGCTGACCGGTTCGTCGCCCTCGTTGACGATGACGCAGTGTCCGGCTCCCTCGCGAGGTAGGGCCAAGTAGAAGTCGAGGCCCTCGACGGACCCGGCGAACCGGATCGAGTCGGGATCGAGCTTGTCTCCGACGCTGCCGAGCGAGGGGAGTGCGTCCTGCTCCTGCTGCGCCCTGTCGTAGTCCGAGTACACGGTCGGGTCGTCGTAGACGGTGGTGTCCTGCGCGCACCCGCCGAGAAGAGGAAGGGCCATGAGCGCGACCGAGGCCGCACCGATCTTGAATCCGTAGGTCGATCGTTTGTGGCCCATGGCGTCCCCCGTCGCGTTTCGCTCACCCTACTTCGCCTGAACTCCAGAGCACCGGCTCTCATCAACGGAGCGAAGAGCGCGAGGCTGCCCGTTCCGTATGGGGATTGCCTATCGGACACGCTGCCGACGCTCGACGCTATGGTCGCCCCATGACCAGGGTTGTTTTGATGTGCGGTCCCGCCGGCGCGGGCAAGTCGACGGTCGCGCGCGAGCTCGCAGCAGCCGGGATGAGACGTCTTTCCTTCGACCAGGAAGCGTGGCGTCGAGGGATTCGAACGATGCCGTTACCGGCGAACGTACATGCAGAGATAGAGGGCGAGCTGCGCGGTCAGCTCTTGGACTTGGTGGAGCACGGTGTCGACGTCGTGCTGGACTTCTCGTTCTGGTCCCGCCGTTCCCGGATGGAGTACCGGGAGCTACTAGGGAAGCTCGGGGTGGTGCCCGAGACGATCTACCTCGCTACGCCACGGTCGGTCGCACTGGAGAGGATGCGGACTCGCCGTCTCGAACACGCCGACGACTACGCCCTGCCGGACGAGGTGGCGGCTGCATTTTTCGATCACTTCGAGCCGCCAACTGCCGACGAAGGTCCTCTGACGATCGTCAAGGCGGGCTCCCGCTAGCCCATGGGCTAGCGCGTCAGACCCGGCGTTTCTCTGCAGACCCGAGTGCTCGTTCCGAGGGCGGTAAGGACAGCAGGTCACCGAGCTCGCGCTTCGCCTTCTGGTAACGGCTGCGCGCAGTCGACGGCGGAACGGACACGATCTGAGCCGCCTCGCTGAGAGAGAAGCCGTCCCAATGCACGAGCCGCACCAGTTCTGCCAGCTCCGGAGAAAGCTTGCTCAGCGCTGCTTGGACGTCGAGGGTGACGTCGGAGGGTTCTCCGGTCACTTCGATGGGTTCGACGGTGCCGCGAAGCTTTTCGGCCAGGAGGTCTTGGCGCCGGCGGGTCCTACTGGTGTTCAGGACGACGTTCCGCGCGACCCCGAACAGCCAGAGGCGGGCGTCCTCGTCCGGCAGGGGCATGGACGACGACCGGCGCCACGCGATCGTCATCGTCTCAGAGAGCGCGTCGGGAGCGTCGTCGGTGCCGACTCGGCGTTCGAGGTAGTTCAGAAGGTCACGGGCTGTGGCGTCGAGGATGGCTACGACGCGATCGGCTCGCGTGTCGCGGCGGCTCACTGGGTGAGGTCTGCCTGGGTGAACTGTGCGCAGTCGTCTTGGCTTCCGGTGGAGAGGTCTGAGCCGGTGACGGGATCGACCACCCCTCTATCCTCGAGCTCGTCCCAGACGACGTTGGTGATCGCACCCACCACGGCTTGGCGGTACAGCTCGTCTTCCGAGTACAACTCGGTCGCGGGCACCACGGTGTCGCCGTCGTCGCCGCGGACAGTCACGTCCCGAGCGACGATCCGGGCTAGCTCGCCGTCGATGTCAGCGAGGGCGAGCACGTCGGTGGTGCGAAATACGTCCTGCGCCTCCTTGATGTCCTCCGGGTCGCCTTCCCTGACGACGCTGCGCAACTCGCATTCTCTTCCGCTGGGCAGCGTGAAGTGGACAACGGAATCCGGATTCGCCACATACGGCTGCCAGCCGGAGAGCGTCGCTGCTGCTGCCGCTCCCGTACCGCCCAGAGCGAGAGCGACGACGGTTCCGATCACGAGCGCGCGCGGCGTTGCCTGTCGCCGGCCGCGTCGCGCGTTCCACTCCGCTCCGCGAACCATCTCTCGAAGAGAGGAGTCGGAGACGGCCTCTGCCAGTGGGGTCGGCGGCGCCGATTCGTCCAGGAGCGCGTTCATCGCCCGATCGCTGTCTGCGTCGTGAGGTTCGGTGGTCATGATCTGCTCCTGTGCGCTCGAGTGGCCTTCACTCTGTACATGTCCGTCAGGACCCCGAACTGACGACGCGACGATGAAAATAATCGAGAACCTGTCCCCTAAGGGGATCGTGCACCGGACGGATTCGTTAGGGGTTCTCGCTCGCCGGTCCTTCTGTGTCAGCGAGGAAGGCGACGGCGAGTCGAGCGACCTTCTGGCGGTATCGCTCGCCGGCTCCGATGCCTCGTGCGTCGAGCTCGTCATCGACCTCGACAAGGGGCTGCGCAGCTGCCGGTCCTTCGTGACCGATCCGGTCGTGCACCCAGGATGAGAAGGAGCGGAGATCCCAGTCGCCGGTGAGGAAACGACGGCATGCGACGCGCAGCGCGAGAAGCGGGATCTCCTCACCGTCCCGATCCAATGGCCGCGCGCCCGCTTCGATGAGTGCCGCCGAGCTGAGGTCGAAGACGTCGGCGGGAGTGGCGCTGGAGTAGAGGGACGCGAGAGCGACAAGGGACTCGCTGTCACTCCCTGCTGCGACGAGATTCGCTGCCAGAGCGATCACGTCTCGGGGCTGGACCAGCCCGAAGAAGAGAGCGGCTGTCGTTTCGCGCAGGGTCGGGATCGAAGGGTCATCACGGTCTTCTGCATCGTCTCGCATCCGACCTCCTCCGACCAGTCGCTCGCTGCCGCCCCGCGCTGCTGTCGCGGCGGCGGCGTCAGCGCGACTCGACACGTCGATCGGAACCGGTCGGTGACAGGTCGGCCCGTGGCTGAACCCGTGCTCGAGCTCGTAGACGCATTCCGAGCAGACGTGACCGCCGGCCGGTCCGGCATCCGCGACGTGCTCCACCCACGGGTGAGAGCACGCGCAACAGGCCTCAGCGAGCAGGGAGCGGAACCGAGCGCGGCGCGAACGGCGCGCGTCAGCTCGCGGGCGCCAACGCGAGAGGCCGAACATCCCGTGAGCGTAGCGAGCGCATCGCCACGCCGTCGCGCGCTCCGCCGTGCTTCCATCGCTTCTGGCGTCCCGTAAGGGGGTCGCTGAGCAGGAACTTCTCGAGTCCCGCGGTGCCGATGATCGGTGCCGTGTGGCGGTACCGTCGTTGCCCCTTTCGTAGAGGACCTCTGTGATCACCGTCAGCAGGTCAGGGTGAACCTGACGAGCTGGAGACCAACGCTCGTCGCAGTGATGGCAGCGAACGCGATGAGCGACGCCGCCGGACGAGACGGCACTCTGCGTCTCTTGGACAGCATGAGGATGCTGGATGCGCCGAGCGCCCAGGCAGGTGTGCTGAGTGCGGCGATGAGGAGCAGGACGGGTCCGCCTGTCGGAGGCGGTCCAGGGTCATCCATCTCCGCGAAGCCCATCAGCCCGGCGATGAGGATCGCTAGTCCCGAGAACGTCACGATTCCGAGGATCGCTGTGAGGAGGAGGGCGTAGGGGAGCGCGGTCGACGTGAGCGCACGCGCGGTCTTCGCCGCCGCATAGACGGATCCTCCGATAACGAGCAGGGCGCCGAGGTACCAGGCTGCTGCGCTCAGCGGGATCTCGCGCGGCCGGCAGTCCGTCATGGCTGGTGAGGCGAGGGTCAGCAAGCTCGCGCCGGCCTGAACGAGAAGCGCGGCGACAACGGTGAGAACAATCGCCGTCGCACCGGCGATCCGCCTCGCGCGCAACCGTGCATCGTTCTGCTGGTCGGTCATGGGCTCGAGGGTAGCTACCCCAGTCGGATAAAGAGGTCTAGTGGAGACGGCCGCCCTCCATGGGACCGTCAACCATGCGTCCGGTAGGGGATCGTTCAGCGGGCCGCTGAGCCGGCAGGTGTTGCTCTCGGACGCGTTACGGGTCGCGGCCGAGAGCAGGGCGACACCGGCGGCTCCCCGCCGGTCTGGCGCGTGCGGCGTCAGCAAAGTCCCCACTTCTCGACCGCACCGCCACAGTGGAGCCACCTGCGCACTGCCCGAGCGTCATCCGAGCTGGATGCTGCTGCGCAGTTCACCGCCACTCCGCGTCTCGAGCGTTCACCGGTCAGGTCCGGGCGATGCTCCTGGGGAGTGATGCCGTGTCAGCTGGTGGGGGAGACGTCCGGTGCGACGGTTTCCGGGAAGTCTGCCGGGGTGTGCGCCGTCTCGTGCGTGAGGGTGTCGACTGACCAGGTGCCCGCGTGTAGGCGCAGCGTCGCCTCCTGCGGGAACGAGTAGGCGTACTCCGGAGCCGCTTCGCCGGTCTCGTACGGGCTCCGCTGAAGGGTCGTGCTCTCGGTGAACGTCACCGTGGCCGAGTCGCCCGTGATCTGCACCGAGTCCAGCGACACGTCGGTCTCGAACGCCGTGAAGGACTCCCCGAGCTCGAGGTAGCGGTCTCGCTGAACGCGCAGCCGGGCGTCATCCTCCACGATCACCGCAAGCCGCCCCGGCGTCGAGGTCGATTCCGGGACGCCGAGGCCGGTGAGCTGCGGCGATCCTTCGACCAGGCTCTGAGCGTTCCGGTGCTCGAGGTCTGAGATCAGTGCCGTCGAGATAGCCTGGTTCTGCGACGACGAGGATGCGAGGCCGACGATCACCGCTGCGCCGGCTCCCGCGACGCACACAGCGCTCAGGGCTAGGACAAGCACTCCGGCAGGGCGCACAGCTCTCTCCTCACGGGAAGCCGATGACCGGCTGCTGCGAGCCTATACACCACGGTGTGACTACCCGAGAAGGGACAGCGTCGTCGCCCCGATGAACGGGCTATGACGACGTCGGTTCGGAGGGCGTACGGTGACGGGCGTGGACGACTCCAGCGACCGAGCGAACCGGTGGGCGGTCGGCCTCGGTGTCGTCGTGCTCCTACCTGCCGCTTTGTGGACGATGGTGAGCAGCGTCCTAATGGGCTTCGCGACGGACTCGTGCGCAAGCGCGAGGCCCTGCGACCGCGGACTGGCTGATGCGGGCATGGCGGTCGGCTTCTTCGGCGCCCTCGGCGTCTCCGTGGCTGTGATCGCGGCGTTCCTCTTCAAAGTCGGGCCGCGCGGGGTCAGCGCGTGGATCCCGTGGACGGGCGTCGGGCTCATCGTCCTCACTGGCATGGCTGCCCAGCTCCTGGTTCACGCTGCCACCTGAGCATTGTCGCGGCCTTGAATGTGCACGCTGCGGTCCCTGCCTGCCCTAGCGTTGCCTCATGGTCGCGTCTCGGCCTGAAATGCGCAGCGCCGTTCCGAAAGGGGAGTGTCTGTCGCGGGTCATCAAGAAGCCCACCGGCTCTTAGGCTGACCCGATGAGTTCCCCGGCACCGACCCGCCCGTTCGTGGGCGCTGCTCGCGTCGCCGTCGGTGCAGCGGCGATCGCGGTGATCCTCCACACCTACGCCTTGAGCATCGCGGCCGGCGATCCGAATCCGTTCGACTACTTCGGCTACTTCACGAACCAGACCAGCCTCCTCGCGAGCGCGGTGCTCATCGTCGCCGGATCGGTCGCGCTCGCCCGCCGTC
>NZ_PSWH01000041.1:0-23676 GCF_002932105.1 Rathayibacter sp. AY1C1
GTTCTCGGGGGGAGAGGGGGATTCTCGGGGGCGGTGCAGGAGGAGCGCTGCGGGACGCTCCTCCCCCGGCCCGTCGCGCGGGGGCGCTCCGGGCCGGGTGGAGAGGGGATCAGCTCGCGAAGGTCCAGGTGAGCGGGAGCGAGGCGGACAGGCCCTGGTAGGCGTTGGTGGCCGACGAGTCGAGGGTCACGGCGATGGAGAAGGGGGTGGAGGTGCCGGGGGTGACCGGGGCGGTGTTGAGGGTCTTGACGGCCGAGCCGGCGAGGGTCGCGGCGGTGCCGGTGAAGACGGTGGTCCCGCCCGAGGTGATCACGACGTTGAGCTTGCCGCAGAAGTCGGTGGCGGAGCCGGAGGCGCCGGCCGCGACGTTGTTGCTCTGCGAGCAGGTGGCGCCGGGGGTCAGCGTGAAGGTGTTGGCGTTGACGGTGCCGGTGTTCTTCAACGTGATCGCGGTGGTGACGGTCTGGCCGGGGACCATCGTGGTCGATCCGCCGAACTTGTTGATGGTCGCGCAGGTCGCGGTGTTGGTGCTGATCGAGCCGCCGTCGGTGCTGAGGCAGGTGATGGGGCTGGCGCCGGTCGACTTCTCCTCCATGACGAGCGAGCCGGAGGCGGCGGTGTTGCCGGTGTTGGAGATGCTCGCGACGAAGCCGGACAGGGTGCCGGACATCGAGACGGAGAGGAGAGCGGCGGCGGCGATGCTCGTCGCGATGGCGAGGGGAGCGAAGCGGACGCGCTTGGACTTGGCGGTGTGGGTCGACATGGCAGGACTCCTGATCGGGTGGGGCGGGCTGATGCTGAAGGGGGAGGGTCCGGCTGGTGATCCGCCGAACTCGATTGACCGCTAAGTTACTTGACGACCAAGATACATTGCAATCGTTCTTTTACCCCCTGTCCGGGTGACAGGCCGGGACCCCCGAGGGCGACCCGTACGATGACCCCAGCCCTACCCCGAGAAGGACGAATGACCACCGAGAGACCGACCCCGCGCGACGTCGACCAGGACGCGCCCGCCGTGCAGCTGCGGCAGTCGCTCCGCCTGCTCGAGAACGCGCAACGGCACCTCCGCGCGAGCATCGCCGCGGGCGTGGGCGTGGGCATCTCGGAGCTCACCGCGCTCGAGGTCCTCGGCGAGTCGCCCGACCTCACGCCGAAGTGGCTGGGCCTCGAGCTCTCCCTCTCGACGGGCGCCGTGACCGCGCTCCTCGACCGGCTGGCGACCGCCGGCCACGTCGACCGGCTCGCCAACCCGCAGGACCGCCGCAGCGTCCTCCTGCGCCTCACCGCCTCCGGGGAGCAGCTGCTCGCGCAGGTGGACGAGCGCTACGACGAGGTCAGCGCGGAGGTGCTGAAGGCCTCCCCCGGGCTGAACGGCATGGCGGACGACCTGGCGCGTGCCGCCGCGGTCATCACCGCGCACACGATCCGCTGATCCGCGCCAGTCGCTAGGAGTCCAGCGCCCGGGTCAGGGTCCAGACGTTGCGCCCCTCCGAGCGCTCGTGCTCGAACGTGGTCGTCAGAGCCTGGATGAGAGCGAGCCCGCGGCCCGACTCCGCGAAGACGTCCGGCATCTCCCGCGGCCCCGTGCCGATGTCCGGCGGATCGGCCGTGTCGACCAGCTCCGCGTGGATCGCGTCTCCCTCGACGCGCACGACGAGGCGGCAGACGATCGTCGTCGTCGACGTCGCGTGCTGGATGACGTTGTCGACCAGCTCGACCAGCGCCGTCTCGACGGCCATGCGGTCGCGGGCCGGCAGGTCCGGCCGCTCGCCCCAGAGCCCGGCGAGCATCTCGTGGACGACCTCGGTGTCGTCCGGGGGCGTGCGGAACCCGACGCTGCGCTCAGTCACGGTACGCGTCGCCGGCCGTGTCGAAGAGGGTGAGCACCCGGTCCAGATTGGACAGCTGCAGCACCATCACGACCTGCTCGCTGGGCGCCGCGATCCGCAGGTCGCCGCCCGCCTGCCGCGCGGTCTTGAGAGCGCCGACCAGGGCGCCGAGGCCGGAGGAGTCCATGAACGTCACCGCGCTGAGCTCGACGACGATGCGGGGGCTGCCCTCGTCGATCGCCCGGCGGACGGCCGAGCGCAGCTCCGGAGCCGAGGCCGCGTTGAGCCGCCCCTCCCCCCGCAGCACGGCGATGTCGGGGGCGGTCGTCTCGGTCGTGAACGTCATGCGGGGTCCTTCTCGGCGGAGCGGTCGGCGCCCGTGCGGGTCAGCACGAGGGCGGTGATGTCGTCGGACGCGGAGCCGGAGGCGGCGAGCGCCTTCAGCGCCTGCAGGAACGCGGCGGTGTCGGCGGAGTCGCGGGCGAGGTCGACCGCGCGCGCCAGGGACTGCAGCGTCCCGTCGTAGAGGTCGAGGACGCCGTCGGTGAAGGCCAGGAGCGAGTCGCCGACCGCGAGCTCCACGGTCTGGGTGATCCAGCCGCCGTCCTCCGCGATGCCCAGCGGGAGGCCCAGTGCCGCGAGCCGCTGGAACGAGCCGTCGGCGCGGAGGAGGACGGTGAGCCCGTGGCCCGCGTCGACGAAGTCGATCCGGCCGGACGCGGTGTCGAGGCGCCCGTGGAAGAGGGTCGCGAAGGTCTCGGTGGCCGTGAAGTCGTCGTGCAGCTGGGCGCTCACCGCGCTGACGACCGCGTCGGGGTCGCCGCCCAGGCGCGCCCGGAACGCGGAGCGGATCGACGCGGCCACGATCGCCGCCGCCGTCCCCTTGCCCATCACGTCCACGAGGGTCAGGTCGACCGTCTCGTCGTCGCCGCGCCAGCTGTAGAAGTCGCCGGTGATCGTCCACCGCGGCAGCGAGAGCCCCGAGAGCTCGTAGCCGGCGGGGTGGTGGAGGGAGGAGGGAGCCATCTGCGTCTGCATGTCGGCGGCGCGGTCGCGCTCCGCCGTGTCGCGCAGCTCCCGCTCGACCCACTCGCCGAACTCCTCGAGCAGCTGCCGCTCGTCCGGGGTGAGGCTCCGGGGCACGAAGTCGATGAGGCAGAGGGTGCCCAGCTGCAGGTCGCCCTCGACCGACAGCGGCCGCCCGGCGTAGAAGCGGACGTGCGGGTACCCCGCGACGTGCTCGTGCCCGGCCCACGCCTCGTCGGCGCCGAGGTCCGGCACGACGAAGGTGGTGCGCTTCTCGAGCGTCGCGTCGCAGAAAGTGCCGGCGCGCGGGTAGGCGAGCACGGCGTCCGGACGCTGCGGGGACTTCGTGAACAGCGTGGTGTCGTCGAGGAAGTGGATCTCGGCCACGGGCACGCGGAACAGCTCCTCGGCCATCCGCGTGATCCGGTCGAAGCGCTCCTCCGGAGCCGACCCCATCATCTCGAGCGCCTCGAGCGCCACCAGCCGCGGATCCTGCTCGGCCTCGATCATCCGTGCCCCCTTCCCCCTGCGCGCCGCGCCGGGACTCCCCGGAGCGCACACGCACCTCCGACCGTATCGCCCCGCTTGACGGGTGGGGGACCTTCGGCGCCTCTGTACCCCTCACGGGGTACGGCTGTCGCAGATCGCGCGGTCGGGAGCGTCGGCGGTGGCCGATCCCGGCCGTCCTCGCCTCCGCCTCTTGCCGCCGGACGGAGCGGACCCCTACTCTTCACCCGACGTTCCCCCGGCGACCCGCGAGCACCCGAAGCCCGCAGGCTCGTGGGCGTCGCCTCAGGAGCGCCCGTGCCCACCCAGCCGCGTCCCCTCCGCCGATCGCGCGCGGAGACGAACCGACCCTCTCGATCCGACGCGCCCCGGCGCGGGAGCCCGCTCGCTGCGGCGCTCCTGCTCGTGACCGTCCTGATCCTCCCGCTCGCCGCCGCGCCCACCGCGTCCGCCGTCGACTCGGCGGGCGACGAGTACGACGCGATGCGCCTCGCCCTCGTCGCCGATCTGACGGGCACGATCCCGGGAAGCGGGAGCGTCGGCGGCCTCGCCGCGGCGAAGGGCCGCCTCGTCGCCGAGGCCGAGGGCTACTGGTCGACGCTCGAGACCGACGGCGGCGAGCCCTGGCCCGATCTGGTCACGGGCACCTCGGCGGTGGAGGTGTGGGCCGCCTACAAGCGGGTCACCGTCCTCGCGACCGCGCTGAAGACCCCCGGCACCGCCCTCAGCGGCGACCCGGCGCTCCTCCGCGACGTCGTCACGACCGCCGACTGGCTCTCGGCGAACCGCTACAACCGCTCCACCACCGGCACCTCCCGCTGGTGGGAGCAGCAGATCGGCATCCCGCTCGAGCTGAACAGCATCACCGCCCTCCTCTACCCCGACCTCTCGGCGGCGCAGGTGCAGGCCTACCTGTCGGCCTCGACGCGCTTCGCCGACACCGTCACCCGGACCGGCGCCAACCGCGTCTGGACGGCGGCGGTGATCGCCGGGCGGGCGGTGCTGCTGAAGCAGCCGGCGAAGATCGCGGAGGCGGCCGCCGGCATCGACCCGGCGCTGAGGACGGTGGCGTCCGGCGACGGCTTCCACGCCGACGGCTCCTTCGTGCAGCACAGCGTCTTCGCCTACAGCGGCGGATACGGGCTCTCGATGCTCGACACCCTCGACGACCTGTACTCGCTGCTCGACGGCTCCCGCTGGGAGATCACGAGCCCGGAGGGGCTCGGCGTGTACGACCGGCTCGCCTCCTCCTTCGCCCCCGTCACCTGGTGCGGCGCCGTGATGTCGACGGTCCGCGGCCGCGAGACCGCGCGGGCGGAGTCGGAGGACGGCGACGTCGGCGTCCAGCTGCAGGCGGCGGTGCTGCGCCTCGCCGACAGCGCCCCTCCCTCGGCCAGGACACGGACGAACGCGCTGGCGAAGAGCTGGCTGGCCTGCAACGCCGGCAGCCCCGTGAGCATCGAGACGGCCGGGTCCGTCAGCGACGTCGTGCGCGCGCGGCTCGTCCTCGCCGACACGGGCCTGATCGCGACCCCGATCGGCTCGGGCGTCCGGGCCTTCGCCGGGATGGACCGCTTCACGCGGACCACGGCGACCTCGGGCTTCGCCGTCGGCCTGTCGAGCACGCGGATCGCCCGCTACGAGTCGCTCAACGGCGAGAACCGCAGCGGCTGGTACACCGGCGACGGAGCGACGTCGCTCCACCTGGGCAGCGGGCGCCAGTACGACGACGGCTACTGGGCCACGGCGAACCCGTACCGGATGCCCGGCACCACCGAGGACACGATCGTCCGGAGCGCGGGCGAGGGCGCGTCGTCCCGCCCGACGACGACCTTCACCGGGAGCCTCGAGAGCCCGTCGCGGCGGACGGGGATCGCGGCGCTCGACTTCGACGCGGCGTCGGTGAGCCTGGTCGCGAAGAAGGCCTGGTTCACCTTCGACGACGAGATCCTCGCGCTCGGCTCCGGGATCACGGCGACCGACATGTCCGGGACCGGCTGGGACGGGGCGCGCCGGCGCGCGGAGACGGTGATCGACGACCGCCGCGACGTCGCTCCCGATGCGAGGCTCCGCGTCGACGGCGTCCTCCGCGGTGCGGAGGCGACCGCCACGAGCACCGCCCGCTGGGCCTCGATCACCGGCTCCGCGGAGTCGGTGGGCTACGTCTTCCCGTCGCCGATCGCCCTGACCGCGCAGGGACGGACCCGCACCGGAGCCTGGAGCGCCGTGAGCGCCGCCGGTCCGACGGCGCCGGTGACCGGCCACTACTACTCCCTCACGACGAGCCACGGCACGAACCCGACCGGCGCCTCGTACGCGTACACGGTCCTCCCCGGCGCCTCCGAGGCGGCGACCGCCGCGTACGCGGTGGACCCGGACGTGACCGTGCTCAGCAACACCCCCCAGCTGAGCGCCGCCCGCGACCGCTCGACCGGCACCGTGAGCGCCGTGTCGTGGAAGGCCGGGACCACGAGCCCCGTGCTCGTCGGAGGCACCCGGGTCGCGAGCATCACCGGCGCCGGACTGGTCTCGATCCGGGAGGACGCGGACACGGTGACCGTCTCGACGGTCGACCCGACGCAGGTCTCGACGAGCGCGCTCACCGTGACGCTCGCGCGGCCGACCGCGGGCACGGTGTCCTCGAGCGCCGCCCTGAGCGTGACGAGCAGGACGAGCACCGCGACGACGATCACGTTCCGGCCGAGCGGGCTGAAGGGAGCGACGGCGTCCATCGTGCTCGCGAAGAGGGCCGCCACTCCGGTGCCGACGGCCACGCCCACGCCGACCGCCACCGCCACGCCGACCTCGACCTCCACGCCGACCGCCACCGCGACTCCGCTCGCCGCCGTCGGGGCCGGCACCCACCAGAACGGCTCGCCGGCCGTCGCCGTCACGGGTACCTGGTCCACGACCTCCTCCTCCGCGGACAGCGGCGGAGGCGTCTCCTTCTCGTCGACAGGGGGCGCCTCCGCCACCCTCCGCTTCACCGGCACCGGAGTCTCGTGGGTGAGCCGCCGGTCCAGCACGTCCGGGATCAACGAGGTCCGCCTCGACGGCGTCCTCGTGGCCTCGGTCGACCGCTACAGCGCCACCACCCGCTCCGCCCAGACCGTCTGGACCAGCGGGACCCTGCCCGCCGGCACCCACACCGTCACGATCACCCGCGGCAGCACGCGGAACCCCGCAGCGACCGGTGGCAACCTGATCCACGACGCCTTCGTCGTGAGGGGCTGACGGCCCGGCTATCACCGGCCGCGGTGCCTGGCCAGGCCCTCGCTCGGCGGCGGGCGGGCCCGTAGCGTCGCCCGGACCGATCGACCCGCCGGGGTCACGACGAGAGGACGCGCCATGAGCAGCACGAGCGACATGATCCGGAGCCACCCCGAGGAGCTGCGCGGCGTCGATCCGGAGGTCCTGGCCGAGTGCATCGACGCGTGCGGCGCCTGCGCGCTCACCTGCACCGCCTGCGCCGACGCGTGCCTCGGCGAGGAGTCGGTCGCCGAGCTGGTCCACTGCATCCGCACCGACCTCGCCTGCGCCGACGTGTGCGCCGCGACCGGCGCCGTGCTCTCGCGCCGCGGCGTCGTCGGATCCGCGGCCGTCCGCGCCCTCGTCGAGGCCTGCCTCCTGGCCTGCCGCGCCTGCGCCGACGACTGCGAGCAGCACGCCGGGATGCACGAGCACTGCCGGATCTGCGCCGAGGCCTGCCGCCGCTGCGAGCAGGCGTGCGAGAGGCTGCTCGCGCAGCTCTGAGCGCGGGCTCCACCGCGGGACGCCGGCGGAAGACCTCCCCCACCGGATTCGACGGGCGGCTGTCAACCGTCCTGCCTCGAGCGTCCGGCGCTCCTACGGTCGGTGGCGAGCACGGCGTCGCCGGGGCGCCGGAGCGATCGCAGGCGGTCCTTCCGTCCCCGACGATCCGCAGACGCTCGAGATGGAGGACGACCGTGGCCCAGACCAGCACCGAGCGCGACCGCACCGCGCCCGACCCCGACGACTCCCGCAAGCCCGACGGACCGACCGAGGTCACCAAGCGCTCCTGGGGCTACGTCCTCAAGAAGACGCTCCGTGAATTCGGCGCCGACCAGTGCACCGACATCGCGGCCGGCCTCACCTACTACGCCGTCCTCGCGCTGTTCCCCGGGCTGCTCGCGATCGTCTCGATCCTCGGCCTCTTCGGCCAGGCCGAGACCACGACCGACACGGTGCTCGAGATCGCCGGCGGATTCGTGTCGGCCGACGTCCTCGACACGGTCCGCGGCCCGATCCAGGAGCTCACCTCCAGCCCCGCCGCCGGTCTGGCCTTCGTCACCGGTGTCCTCGGCGCCCTCTGGTCCGCCTCCGGCTACGTCGGCGCCTTCGGGCGCGGGATGAACCGCGTCTACGAGATCGACGAGGGCCGCCCGATCTGGAAGCTGCGCCCCACGATGCTCGCCGTCACCCTCGTGACGGTCCTCCTGCTCGTGATCGCCGGGCTGATCCTCGTGCTCAGCGGACCCGTCGCGCAGACCATCGGCGACGCCGTCGGCCTCGGCGAGGTCGCCCTGACCGTGTGGAGCATCGCCAAGTGGCCGGTTCTGATCGCGATCATGGTCGTGATCGTTGCGGTCCTTTACCACTGGTCCCCCAACGTGCGGCAGCCGAAGTTCCGCTGGACCAGCATGGGCTCGATCCTCGCCCTCGTCGTCTGGGCGCTGGCGTCGGCCGGCTTCGCGTTCTACGTCGCCAACTTCAGCAACTACAACAAGACCTACGGCGCGCTCGGCGGCGTGATCGTCTTCCTCCTCTGGCTCTGGATCACGAACCTCGCCCTGCTCTTCGGGGCGGAGTTCGACGCCGAGCTCGAGCGCGGCCGCCAGCTGCAGGCCGGCATCGAAGCCGAGGAGCACATCCAGCTCCCGCCCCGCGACACCCGGCAGAGCGACAAGAAGGCGGAGAAGCACGCCGAGGACGTCGCCGACGGCCGCGAGCTCCGCGAGAGCGCCGGGCGCCCCCAGCGGTGATCCCGATCGGGCGGGACCTCGGGGCCCATTAGGGGAGCCGCCTCCCCGCGGCAACCCTCTTGAGGGCCCGCGGGCGGCGCGCGGAGGCTGGACGCATGCGGAAACTGCACTACTCCAGCGGCCACCTCCTCGTCGGCGACCTGACCTGCAAGGCGGTCCTCCGGTACGCCCGGGCCCTCGCGGACGTCAACAAGTCGGACGTCGTCTCGGTGCCTGTCCTGACCGAGGGCGGCGGCCGCGCATACGCCCACCTGCTGATCGGGCCGGCGAGCCAGCTCTGGTCGCTGCCGATCGACAGCAGCGAGGTGGAGGAGCCGGACGACGCGGAGGTCATCGCCCACATCGAGCTCGAGACGCGCCGCATGCAGCCGGCCCGCCCCTCCTGGAGCGAGGAGATGACGGACATCCCGCCGCTGGACTTCCTCGAGTACACGGACATCGCCGACCTCGAGGACGCTCGGCGCGACCCGATGGACTAGGCCGCCGCCGGCTCCTCGGTGGAGCGGGAGTCGCTGAGTGACAGCGAGCCGATCGTCGCGATCACGCCGACGAGGACCGCCACGACCAGGAAGGCGACCCGCTCACCCGCGAAGAAGCTCCGGACGAGGTCCGCGCTCCACGCGCCCGCCGGGAGGGTGGTCGCCACCAGTGCGGCGATCAGCGTGCCGACGACGGCCGTGCCGATGCTGGTGCCGATCTCCTGGGCCGTGTCGTTGAGCGCCGCACCGATCGACGTGCGGTTCGCGGGCATCGCCTCGACGAGGGCGACGGCGCAGATGGTCATGATCGTCCGCAGGCCCACCGTCATCACGACCATCATCACGGCGATCGCGAGGTAGCCCCGGTCCACCGCCCAGGACATCCCGAGCAGCGCGCCGACCAGGAGCCCGGTGCCGATCAGGCAGGCCGCGCGGTGCCCCAGCTTCGCGGCGAGGCGCTCGGTGATCGGAGTGGCGGCGAGCATCGTGACGATGACGGGCAGGTTCGCGAGGCCGGCGCGCACCGGACTCCAGCCGTAGGCGTACTGGAAGTGCAGGATCAGGCCGAACAGGACGCTCGCGAAGGCGACCGAGGCGCCGAGCTGCGTGAGCGCCGCTCCCCGCGCGGGGCCGGCGCGGAAGATCGCGAGGTCGATCATGGGCGAGACGGCGCGGCGCTCGCGGACGACGAATCCCGCGACGGCCGCGACGGTCCCCGCGGCGCAGGCGATCGTGAGGAGCGACAGCCAGCCGTTCTCGACTCCGCTGGTGAGTGTGTAGCAGCCGAGCCCCACCGCGGCGACGGTGAGGGCGGTCCCCGGCAGGTCGAGCCGACCGGAGGTGAGGTCGGCGCGCTGGTCCGCGGGAACTCCGAGGCGCACGCCGATCCAGACCAGCAGCGCGATCGGGGCGTTGACGACGAGCAGCCACTGCCAGCTGACGGTGCTGAGGATCGAGCCGCCGAGGAGGGGGCCGAGGACCATGCCGGACATCCCGACGATCATCACGATCGTGATCGACCGCATGCGGAGCCTCTCGTCGTCGAAGAGCCGGAACACCAGCGACATCGTGACGGGCGCCATGGCGGCCGCGGCGCAGCCGAGCGCCGCGCGGAGGGCGATCAGCTGGCCGATGTCGGTGACGAGGACGACGGCGAGGCTGATCAGCCCGAACGCGGCGAGGCCGGTGAGGAGCACGCGGCGGCGGCCGAACCGGTCGGCGGCGGACCCGGCTGTCAGCAGCAGCCCGCCGAAGGTCAGGGAGTAGGCACCGGTCACCCACTGCAGTCCGGCGGTCGACCCGTCGAGTGAGCGTCCGATCGTCGGGAGGGCGATCGAGAGCAGCGTGTTGTCGACCATCTCGACGAAGAACGCGAGGCAGAGAGCGGCGAGCGGGAGTGCCGCGGAGCGGAGGGAGGTGTGAGCGCGGGACTCGGCGGAGGTGGTCGTCGGAGCGGACATCGAGGCGCCTTCCTATCGAACGCCGTTCGACTCTCGTACGGCGTTCGATAGTATGGAACGCCGTTCGGTAAGATGCAAGCCATGCCTGCAGATCGCCCGACGGAGACCGCTGCCGCGCCCTCCCCCGCCCGGGGCCGCCGCCGAGCGTCGCACTCGCTCGACACCGTGCTGGCCGAGGCGATCGCGATCCTCGACGAGTCCGGGGAGTCGGCCCTCACGTTCCGCGCGCTCGCGGCCCGACTCGGCGGCGGCGTGGCGAGCATCTACTGGTACGTCGGCAGCCGCGACGAGCTGCTGGAGCGGGCGACCGACGAGGTCATGGGTCGGGTCCTCGCAGACAGCGAGCCGCTCACCCACGGGCCGGACCCGATCGACAACGTCCGCGCCGTCGCACTGGCCCTCTTCGACGAGTGCGTCCGCCGACCCTGGTTCGGCCTCTACATGCTCCGCACGACCGGGGTGCAGCCCAACTCGATGGCGATGTACGAGCGCCTCGGGCAGCAGCTCATGGCTCTCGACCTGACGCCCCGGCAGCGGTTCCACGCCGTGTCGTCCATCGTCAGCTACGTCGTCGGAGTCGCGGCCGACCTGGCGCAGCCGCCGCCCCGCGAGTTCCTCGAGAGCGGGATGGAGAGGGGCGAGTTCCTCGAGCACCTGGCCGACCGCTGGCGCGCCCTCGATCCGGAGGAGTTCCCCTTCGGCCACCACGCGGCCGACGTCATGGCGACGCACGACGACCTCGACGTGTTCCGCTCCGGCCTCGACCTGCTGCTGGCCGGGCTCCGGCTGCAGGCGGGGCGGGGCTGAGGCCGGGTCAGCTCCCCGAGGTCCGCCGGATCGCGACCACGGTAACGTCGTCCGCCAGCAGCCCCTCGGCCGCCAGGCGGGTGACGCCGGCGACCGCGGCGGCGGCGGTCGCGGGGGCGGCGGTCGCGGGGGCGGCGACGGCCGCGTCGGCCACCCGGTCGAGGGCGGCGAGGGAGCCGTCGAAGAGGTCCAGCACGCCGTCGCTGCAGATCAGCAGCAGGTCGCCGGGGTGGAGCCGGAGGCCGGTCGGCTCCCACTCCTGCGTGCCGAGGAGGCCGAGCGGCAGGTGGGCGGAGGGGATGCGCTCGCGCGAGCCGTCGGCGCGGCAGACGATCCCGAGTCCGTGCCCGGCGTCGACGAGGGCGATGTCGCCGGTCGAGGCGCTGAGCCGCAGGTGGAGGAGCGTGACGAACGCGTCGTTCGCCGACAGGTCCGGCTCGACGACCCGGTCGATGAGCGCCATCGTCGCCGCCGGGCCGAGGGCGGGAGGGGTGACGCGCAGGGCGGCGCGGACCGTGGCGGCGATCATCGCGGCGCCGACGCCCTTGCCCATCACGTCGGCGACGGTGACGGCGAGCCCGTCGGGCGTGCAGCGCCAGTCGAAGAAGTCGCCGCTCACCGTCCCGCTGGGCACGCAGGCGCCGGCGACGTCGTAGCCCGGGAGGTCCGGGACCGAGCGGGGCTCGAGCCGCCGCTGCACCCTCTCGCCGTCGGCGAGCTCCTGCCGCGAGCGGGCGGCGCCGGCGGTGAGCATCTGCGCGACCTGCTCGCCGCTGAGTGACGCCATGCTGAACGACACCACGACCAGCAGCACCAGCGTGATCAGCGTGGTGGTCGGGGTCCCGAACCAGGTCGCGAACAGCTCGCTGCGCAGCCCCGCGGCCAGGAACACGGCGAACCGGAGCGCGTAGTAGAGGGAGAGGGCGCCGGAGCTCAGCAGCAGCGGCCAGCGCGTGCGCGAGCGCCCGGCGCCGAGCAGCGTGATCTCGCGGGTCGACAGGCCGATGAGGAGCGCCATCGAGGCGAGGTAGAGCAGCCCTCCCGACCAGTCGTTGACGGCGGGAGAGTCGAGGCTGGACACGCCCGTCACCACCACGGTCGGAGCGACCACCAGCCACCACGGCGTCGGTCGGCCGCGGAGGGAGCGGCTCGCCGCCCAGACCGCGGCGGCGCCGGCCACGATGAGCCCGTTCCCGAGCGGATTCGCCCACACCTGGTCGGCCGTGCCGTCGCGGAGGTAGGCGAGCGAGCCGCCCATGAACAGCGCGAGCGCCGTGCACCACCAGAAGCTGAAGGACGAGCGCGTCGACCGGTAGGTGACCAGCGCGAACAGCAGGAAGAGGGTGAGGGCGGTGACCCCGAAGGCGACGCGGAGGGTCGTGGCATCGAGCAAGGCGGGTCCGTGGCCCTTCCAGGAGACCGAGCGGCGGAGCGGCGGACGGGCGCCGTGATCAAGGGGATCCTGGCACGGCGCACGGGCCGTACGCGGCGCGCCGTGGAGGCCGGCCCCGGGGATCCGCGGCAGTGCGGCCCGTCCGCCCACCCGACGGGGGGAGCAGGAGGGGGGGGCTCGCACGTTCGAGGAGAGACCACCGCCCTCGCGCTCGATACAGCATCGCGTGTACCGTCGCTCCCGTGCCCGCCACCGCGACCCTCACCCACTCCGCTGCTCTCGCGCGCCTCGGATCCGCCCTGGCCGACGAGACGCGGTCCCGGATCCTGCTCGCGCTGCGCGAGGCTCCGGCCGTCCCCTCCGACCTCGCGGACGCGCTCGGGGTCTCTCGGCAGGTGATGTCGAACCAGCTCGCGTGCCTCCGCGGATGCGGGCTGGTCGAAGCCGTGAAGGACGGCCGGTACACCTGGTACCGGCTGGCCGAGACCCGGATCGCCGGGGCGCTCGACCACCTGCTCCGCCTGGCCCTGGTCGTCGATCCGGACTGCTGCTCCGGCGACGACTGCCGCTGCGCATGACCGCCCTGCGCACTCCGCTCCTCCCCGCCCGCCGCCGCGTGCTGCAGAGGCGCATCCGCTGGATCGTCGGCGCGACCATCGGCTACAACGTGGTGGAGGCGATCGTGGCCCTCGCCGCCGGGACGGTCGCCTCGTCCACCGCGCTCGTCGCCTTCGGCCTCGACTCCGTGGTGGAGGTGCTCTCCGCCGCGGCCGTCGCCTGGCAGTTCTCGGGCCGCGATCCGGAGGCGCGCGAGCGCACCGCTCTGCGGGTGATCGCCGTCTCGTTCCTCGGCCTGGCCGCGTTCGTCGCCGTCGACTCGGTCCGGGCGCTGCTCGGATTCTCGGAGGCCCAGCACTCCCCCGTCGGCATCGTGCTGGCCGCCGTCAGCCTGCTGGTGATGCCGGCGTTCTCCCTGCTCGAGCGCCGGACCGGCCGCGAGCTCGGCTCGGCCTCGGCCGTCGCGGACTCGAAGCAGACGCTCCTCTGCTCGTACCTCTCCGCCGCCGTCCTGGTGGGCCTGCTGCTGAACAGCACGCTCGGATGGACGTGGGCCGACCCCGTCGCCGGCCTCGTGATCGCCGCGGTCGCCGTCCGCGAAGGCCTGGAGGCCTGGCGCGGCGAGACCTGCACGACGCCGATCGCCGCGCTCACGAGCGAGGACTCCGAGGCCTGCGGCTGCTGCTGACGGGGCGGTGCTGTTCCCTCGAGGAGGGCGGGCTGGGACGCTCCCCCGGACCGGTCGCGACGGCCGCGCGTCGGATCGCGCGCAGCCGTTGCACGCGGCGTGGGCCGCGGGCAGGCTGAGGCGCATGTTCGTGGTGGATCCTGGACCGTCCGAGGAGTTCGAGCTTCCGACGCCCGACGAGGTGACGGCACGCTTCGGCGGGCCCCTCTTCGCGCTGACGCCTCAGCCGTCGATCGAAGAGCTCGGCGTCTCGACCGTGAGTACCACGTCGGAGGGGCGGACCCACCTCGAGTCCGCATCCCTCTCCTACGCTCTGTGGCGGAATCCGGACGACCGCAGCGATCCGGTGAACCTGGCCGACCTCGACGACGACCTGCGGGCCGAGCTCGACGGGCCGCCGCGTCGGCCGCTCCCCGACAGCCTGATGAAGGTCCGCGAGCAGATGAGGCACCCGATGCTCTGGGAAGCCGTGAGGACCACGGTGCCCCTCGACCCCGACGGGCCCTGGGCTACTCCCGAGCAGGCGCTGGTGCAGCACCTCGAGTACGTGCTGATCAATCAGTTCCGGAACGAGCGGGTGCGCGGCGGCCTGCCGGGAGACCTGCTCGGGCCCGTGACCGAGTCGGCCGTCGAGCACGGCGTCCCGGTCCTGGTGGACGGCGTGGCGCGCGACGGGATGCGCGTGGACACCGACGCCCTCGTGGTCGGCCTCGGCGTCGCGTTCGAGGACCGCGTCCTCACTGCGGTCTTCGCCCGCGCCGAGCTGCCCTACCTGGAGACAACTTTCATCACGAGGCCTGCGGCCCTCTAGACGCCCGGCAGGTGGGTCTCGACGGGCGCTAGGAGGGGCGTCCGACCGCCACATCCCTCCTCCGAGCCGCGTCTTCTGGTCGGTGAGCTCGACGGATCGGCCGGGAGCGATCGCGGGGCGCCATACTGACCGGATGGATCGAGCGGAAGCCGACGAGCGGCGTCGGCTCAGAGCGCGGCGGAGCGAGCTGCGCTCGCGGATCGACGCGGATCCGCTCGCCCTCGAGGCGCGGCAGCTGCTCGCGCAGACCTATCGCGACGAGGGCTACGACGATCAGGCCGGCCGCTGGGGCGTCCTCGTGCCCGGGTGGACGACTGCTCGCGAGCGCCGGCTCTTCGTCGCAGTGATGGAGCGGACCGGAGCGAGCACGGAGGAGCGCCTGCGGAGACTGCTGGCGCTTCCGCCGGAGTCGCCGCTGGACCTCGGGGATCTCGGGGAGCTCATCGCGGACTTCGAGGCGAAGCAGGCCGAGGTCGAGCGGCCGCATCCGGACCTCGACGGGTGGCGGTGGATCGCGAACACCGGGCGGATCCTCTGCGGGATCGCACTGGTGCATGCGGTCGCGGCGATCCAGATGCTGCTGTTGGAGGCTCCGATGGAGGAGTTCCTCGTGGCCGCCCGACTCCTGCTCGTCGGAGTCGCGGCGCTGCTCGTCCTCTCCGCCGCCTTCTTCACGGCGGTCGCGGTCCTGCAACAGCGTCGCCGCCGACGGGAGAAGTGAGCGGCGGCGCTGTCGGACGGGCCTCGAGCCGTACACATGCCCGCGCTCAGGCCTCGAAGGGCAGCCTCTGCACCTGGCTGATCAGCGGCTCGGCGAATCCGGGAACCCGCACGACGATACGGAGGGCGGAGTAGGCCGCGGTGAGCGTGGCGGGGATCCGCGCCCGGAAGATCCCCGACGCGTCGGTGCTCGGTCGGAAAGCCGTGACCCAGGCGTCCGTGCCGCGGGGAACGCCCTGGAACTCGAACTGCTGCTGGAGCGGCGTCCCGTCGCCGGCGAGGAGCTCCAGGAAGACGTCGCCCGAATCGCCCACGCCCGTGAAGAAGACGTAGAGGGTGGGAGCCGCCGAGGTCGACGCCATCGCGGCGGGAGCGCCGACGACGGCGATCACGACCGGAGCGGCCCACGCGGCCTGCACCAAGGAGCGGCGCCGCGGATCGGCGACGGCGGGGCGGTCGGAGCTGAGCGGCATGCCGGGTCCTGTCGGATCGGGAGGGAGGCGCGGAGTCGCTGCGGAGAGCGGCCTCCCCAGTCTGAGGTCAGCCGCCCGCTCGCACACGGATCAGGGCACCCCCCGTTCAGCACCGCGGAGACGCCGATCAGCCGACATCCCGGCATCCCCTCACCGACCGCCGGCCCGCGCCTCGACGACGTGCCGGCACCCGATCCCGCCGCGCTCCAGCTCCTCGCGCTCGCGGCGGAGTTCGACGCGGACTCGCCGCGCCTCTGCCAGCGGCAGCACCGCCTCCGGATCGACGGTCGCCAGCAGGAGCGCCGCCCGCGACCTCGCCGCCACCCGCACGTCCAGGCACGGCGTCTCCTCGGCGAGCCCGAGCAGCGCGGCCACCAGCAGCTCCAGCTCGACCGCAGTCGCGTGGAGCACCAGCACCCGCGAGGCCGGGCTCGACGGGCGGCGGACCAGGAGCGTCGCTCCGGTCATCGTCGCCGCCCCCCCCCTGCCCGGGACCGGTCCGGGACGTCCGCCCCGCCTCGGCCCTCGGCGACCGCCCGCGCGACGTCGGCGTGCACGCATGGGGTTCCTTCTCTCGTCCTGCTGCGGCGCGAACTGCACCGCACCTCCATCACACGACAAGGGCACCCGGGCCGGGGAGAGGGTTGCCACGCGCGCGTCGGCGGGTCAGGAGGCGCCGGGGATGAGAGGGTTGCGCGATGTCCACTGCGAGCGTGCCGTCGCCGCGCGCCGGAGTCCGGACCCGGCGCTTCCGGCGCCTCGCCCGCACGGGCTTCGCCGTCAACGGACTGATCCACCTCCTGATCGGCGGCCTCGCCCTGCGCGTCGCGGTGAGCGACGAGACCTCGCGGGAGGCGGACGCGTCCGGGGCGATCGGGCGCATGGCGGACTCCCCCGTCGGGCTCGTGGTGGTCTGGGCCGCGCTGGTCGGGCTGGTCGCGCTCGGCCTCTGGCAGCTCTCCCTCGGCGGGCGCTCCTCCGCGCCGGGGCTCCCCGCCCGCCTGGGCCGCCGGATCGTCGAGTCGGGCAAGGGCTTCGCCTCGCTCACGCTCGCGGGCACCACGCTCGTCTTCGCCCTCGGCGGTTCGACGAGCTCCTCGGCCACGATCCGCCGCATCAACACCGAGCTGCTGACGAGCACCGTCGGCGTCGTGATCCTCGTGATCGTCGGCGGGATCGTGCTGGGCAGCGGTATCGGCTTCGTCGCGATCGGGATCCGGCGCGGCTTCCGCAAGCTCGTCCGCATCCCCGAGGGCCCGACGGGGACGGCAGTGCTGATCCTCGGCGCGACCGGCTACATCACGAAGGGGCTCGCTCTGGGCCTGGCCGGCGGGATCTTCGTGGTCGCGGCGCTGACCGGCGACGCTCGCCAGGCGACCGGGCTCGACGGGGCCATCCACTTCCTCGACGTCCCTCCGTACGGCACGATCGCCCTGACCCTCGTCAGCGCGGGACTGGTCATGTACGGGCTGTTCCTCGTCGCCCGGGCGAAGCTCGCGAAGCTCTGAGCCGGCGCGGCAGTCGTTCACAGTCGCCACCCATATCGCTGAGTATCGTTCGGAGAAACAGGAGGTCATCATGAACGGATCGTCATCGACCGGCGCGTTCGGCACCGGCACGCCCATCGAGAGCATCTGGCGCGCGATGGAGCAGGCCCGCTCCCGCATGGAGAAGCGCGTCGGCTCCCGGGTCGGCCGCGGGGACGTGCGCACCGCGGTGCTCGCGCTCCTCGCCGAGCAGCCCATGCACGGCTACCAGATCATCCGCGAGATCGAGGAGCGCAGCGGAGGCGACTGGAAGCCGAGCCCCGGCTCCGTCTACCCGACCCTCCAGCTCCTCGCGGACGAGGGCCTCATCACGGCCGACGAGCAGAACGGCCGCAAGACCTACACGCTGACCGACGCCGGCCGCGCGACGGTCGCCGAGCACGGCACCTCGACCCCGTGGAACGACTCCGACCACGTCGACTTCGGCGCCCTGCCCAAGGCGGGCCTCGAGCTCGCCCAGGCCGCGGCCCAGGTCGGACGCTCGGGCACCCCCGAGCAGATCCGCAAGGCCGTCGCCGAACTCGAGGACGTGCGCCGCCGCCTGTACGCGATCCTCGCGCAGGACTGACCCGGGTGGCCTCGGTCAGCCCGGGTCCTGCCGCCCCGGGCCACCGAGAGCGGGAGGACCGGCGGCGCTACCGCCGGATCCTCCGCTTCGCCGCGTGGCATCTCGCGGTCACCTGGTTCTTCGACCTGCTCCTGCCGCGGGTGGGGCTCACGCGCGTCGCGCTCCGCACCCGGCCCGGCCGGATGCGCCGCTTCGCCCGCAGCTTCCACGTGCTCGCGGTCGATCTCGGCGGCCTGATGATCAAGGTCGGCCAGTTCATGTCGTCGCGCCTGGACGTGCTGCCGCCCGAGATCACGCGCGAGCTGGAGGGGCTGCAGGACGAGGTCCCGCCCGTCCCGTTCCCGCGGATCCGGGCGCTGGCCGAGTCCGAGCTCGGGCTGCCGCTCGAGCGCGCGTACGCCGGAGTCGACGAGTCGCCCGTCGCCGCCGCCTCGCTCGGCCAGGCCCACCGCGCCCGGCTCTCCCCCGCCGACGCCGAGGACACCGGCTACTCCGCGGCCATCATGAAGGTGCAGCGGCCGGGGATCGACCAGATCGTCGAGGTCGACCTCGCGGCTCTGCGCCGCGTCGGCGGCTGGCTCAGCCACGTGCGCCTGGTCTCGGACCGCGTCGACGCCCCGGCGCTCGTCGAGGAGTTCGCGGTCACCAGCCTCGAGGAGATCGACTACCTGCAGGAGGCGGCCAACTCCGTCCGCTTCGCCGCGGACTTCGCGGGCGACGCCCGGGTGGCCGTCCCGGACGTGGTCTGGGAGCGCTCGACCCGCAAGGTCCTCACGCTCGAGGACGTCACCGCGATCAAGATCACGGACCACGCCGCGCTGCTGGCCGCCGGGATCGATCCGCGGGAGGTCGCTCCGGTCTTCGCGGCCGTGATGTTCGACCAGCTCTTCACCAACGGCTACTTCCACGCGGATCCGCACCCCGGCAACGTCTTCGTCACGCCGACCCCCGGGGGCGAGCTGCCCTGGCGCCTCACCTTCATCGACTTCGGGATGATGGGCGAGGTGCCGCCGAGCACCCGCGCGGGACTGCGCCGGATGCTGATCGCCGCCGCCTCCCGCGACGGCAAGGGGCTCGTCGACGCGGCCCGCGCGGTCGGCGTCCTCCTCCCCTCGGCCGACTCCCGCGAGCTGGAGCGGGCGCTCACGCAGCTCTTCGCCCGCTTCGGCGGCATGGGCTTCGCCGAGCTGCGGGAGGTGGATCCGCGCGAGTTCCGCGACTTCGCCGTGCAGTTCGGCGACGTCGTGCGCGCGCTGCCGTTCCAGCTCCCCGAGAACTTCCTGCTCGTCATCCGCGCGATGTCGCTGACCTCGGGCGTCTGCAGCGCGCTCGACCCGGCCTTCAACCTGTGGGACTCGGTCGAGCCCTACGCGCAGCAGCTGATCTGCGAGGAGCGCGGCTCCGTCGTGCAGGACGTCGGCAAGCAGGCCGTCGACACGCTCGGCCTGATCTGGCGCCTGCCGCGCCGGCTCGACGAGCTCGTCACGACCCTCGACGACGGCGAGCTCGCGGTCACCGTCCCCACCATCGAGCGCCGGCTGAACCGGCTCGAGGGCACCGTCCGCCGCGTGATCTCGGCCGTGCTGTTCGCAGGCCTGCTGATCGCGGGCGCCGTCGTGCGCCCGGACGACAGCGGCTTCGGCACGGTGCTGATGATCGCGTCGGCGCTGCCGCTGCTGCACGCCCTGCTGGCCCGCGGCCCGCGCGGCTGACGGCCGCCGTCGGGCCGCGGCTGCCGCGTCGCATCCGTCACCTCCTCCGCCCACCTCACCGGCGGCGCGGTCGACATCGGCTACACGGACGCGGACAGCTGGCTCGCGCAGCACGGCACCGACTACGGGCTCTGTCAGATCTACGCGAACGAGATCTGGCACTTCGAGCTCGCCACCGAGCCGGGCGGCGACTGCCCGGAGCAGCTGCCCGACGCGAGCGCGACCTGAGCGGCTCTCCCGCGCTCCCGGGATCCGATGCGTCGCGAAGGGTCGTCATCGGAGGCGAAGGGGAGCCGTTCGCGACGCATCGATCGCGCAGGTGGCCGGGCTCAGCGGCTGGTGAGCAGCTCGACGAACTCGTCGGCCATCGCGAGCTGGGCGCTCAGCGCCTCGCGGCGCTCGCGGGCCTGCGCGACGAAGGCGTCGAGCTGCGCGCGGACCTCGGCCGGCGCGTCGTCGCCCTCGGCCTCGAGGGTGTCGATCACGCGGAGCAGCGCGGCCATCTCCTCCAGCGAGAAGCCGAGCGGCTTCATGCGGCGGATGAGGATCAGGCGGTCGTAGTCGGTGGACGTGTAGAGGCGGAAGCCGCCCTCGGTGCGGCCGGACGCCTTCACGAGGCCGATCTCGTCGTAGTGGCGCAGGGTCCGGAGCGAGAGGCCGGTCCGCTCGGCGAGCTCGCCGATGTGCATGGTGCCGATCCTGCTCACCCCTTCAGATCTACCCTTACGTGAGGGTAGGGTTGCCCGTGCTGCTGACACGCCTCTGCAAGCTTGGCATCCCCGCCCGCTTCCGCCGACCCGATGCCGCAGCCCTCCGCGCTCCTCGTCGAGCACCCCTCCCACTCCCTGGAGCCGCCGCGATGGCCCTCGCCTCGAAGACCCCTGCCCGCCCTCACGCCGAGCCCACCGTGATGACGGCGCTGCGCACCCCCCGCATCCTGACCCGCGAGGTCCTCGCCGGCCTCGTGGTCGCGCTCGCGCTCATCCCCGAGGCGATCTCGTTCTCGATCATCGCGGGCGTGGATCCGCGGGTCGGCCTCTTCTCGTCGTTCGTGATGGCCGTGTCGATCGCGTTCCTCGGCGGCCGCCCCGCGATGATCACCGCCGCCACCGGCGCCGTCGCCCTCGTGATCGCCCCCGTCGCCCGCGACTACGGGATGGACTACTTCATCGCGACGGTGATCCTCGCGGGCGTGCTCCAGATCGTGCTCGGGCTGCTCGGAGTGGCGAAGCTCATGCGCTTCATCCCCCGCAGCGTGATGGTCGGATTCGTGAACGCGCTGGCGATCCTGATCTTCTCGGCGCAGATCCCCAACCTGATCGGCGTGCCCTGGCTGGTCTACCCGCTGGTCGCCGTCGGCATCGTGATCATGGTCGTGATGCCGCGCCTGACGAAGGCCGTTCCGGCGCCTCTCGTCGCCATCGTCCTGATCACCGCGGCGGTCGTCGTCACGGCGGTCGCCGTCCCCACCGTGGGCGATCAGGGCGAGCTGCCCCGCAGCCTCCCCGAGCTGTTCGTGCCGAACGTGCCGCTGACCTGGGAGACCTTCACGACCATCGCGCCGTACGCCGTCGCGATGGCGCTCGTCGGACTCCTGGAGTCGCTGATGACCGCGAAGCTCGTCGACGACATCACCGACACCCCCTCCCGCAAGACCCGCGAGTCGCTCGGGCAGGGCGCCGCGAACGTGCTCTCCGGCCTGTTCGGCGGCATGGGCGGCTGCGCGATGATCGGCCAGACGATGATCAACGTGAAGGCGTCCGGCGCGCGCACCCGCATCTCGACCTTCCTCGCCGGCGTGTTCCTCCTGATCCTCGTCGTCGCGCTCGGCGACCTCGTCGCGATCATCCCGATGGCCGCGCTGGTCGCGGTGATGGTGATGGTCTCGGTGGCGACGTTCGACTGGCACAGCATCCGCCCGTCGACCCTGAAGCGGATGCCCGTGGGCGAGACGGTCGTCATGATCGCCACGGTCGTCGTGGTCGTCCTCACCCACAACCTGGCGATCGGAGTCGTCGTCGGCGTCCTCGCCGCCATGGTCGTCTTCGCCCGCCGGGTCGCCCACTTCGCCACCGTCGAGCGCACCCTCTCGGCCGACGGATCGACGGCCCACTACACGGTCACCGGCGAGCTGTTCTTCGCCTCCAGCAACGACCTCACCACGCAGTTCTCCTACGCGGAGGACCCTGCGCACGTCGTGATCGACCTCTCCGGCTCCCACATCTGGGACGCCTCGACCGTCGCCGCGCTGGACGCCGTCACCACCAAGTACGAGCGCCACGGCACCCGCGCCGTGATCGAGGGCATGAACGACGCCTCCACCCGGATGCACGGCCGCCTCGCCGGGAACCTCGGCGCGGGGCACTGAGGGTCGGGGCTGCGGGACCACACGCGCAGCCCCTCAGAGCGGCGCGAGCACCAGCGACCAGAGCCAGCGCCCGCCGACGACCCGGTGCACGACCACGAACAGGGCGGTGATCGCGAGTCCGACCGGCAGCAGCACGGCGCCGGCCGCGAGGCGGTCGGCGGGCACGGCGAGCAGCAGGCCGAGCGGCACCGACGCGCAGGCTGTGACCAGCGCCGCGACGAGAGCGGCGCGGCGGTCCCGGGTCGGCTGCGGCACGACGCCGATCCGGCGCCGGACCAGCCGGTGGGCGAGGGCCCACGCGGCCGTGGTCCCGAGGGCGGTGCCGCCCGCGATCGCCGGCACGACGAGTTCGGCAGGCAGGAGGAGCCCGCCGACGAGCGCCCCCACCGCGACGCCGACGGCCGAGACGACCTGGGTCGCCAGCGAGTCGCGGGCCCGACCCAGCGCGAACATCGCCCGGTTGAGGACGTAGGTCTGGCTGAAGCCGACCAGGCTCAGGGCGAGCAGCTGCAGGACTCCGCCGATCACCGGTGTGCCGAAGACGAGCTGCGTGAGCAGTGGCGCCGCCGCGACGAACAGGAGCGTCGCGAGCAGAGTGACGGCGAGCACCGCGTCCTCGGTCCGTCGGAGGTTCACCGCCGCGGCCGCCCGATCGCCGCGGTGCAGGTCCCGGCTGAGCGGCGTGAACATCGCCGTGGCGACGGAGACGACCAGGATGCCGTGCGGCAGCAGGAGCAGCAGCTGCGCGCTCGAGAAGGAGTTGAGGCTCGGCCCGTCGACGCCGGCGCGGTTCATGGCCTGGCCGGCCGCCGTCGCCGCGTTCGAGACGACGATGTACGACACCTCTGCGACGAGGGCGCCGAGGAACACCCAGACCGCGTCCCGCGACACTCCGCCGAGCCCGGCGACGCCGAAGCGCGGCCGCAGGCGGACGCCGACGGACCGCGAGAACGCGACCGCGATCACCCCCTGCACCACGATCGCCGTAGTGGCAGTGCCGCACAGGAGCGCCACCATCTCCGGCGTCCACTCGTCGGCGGGTGTCGACGCCGCCTCGGGGTGGATCAGGAGGAACACCGCGATCCCGAGCACCGAGATCACGTTCGCGCAGGCGGGCGCCCACGCGCCCGGCCCGTACTTCTCGGCGGAGTTGAGCAGCTGCGAGAAGACGGCGAAGACGATGTAGAAGAAGATCTGCGGCAGGCACCAGTAGGCCATCTGGGTGGCGAGCAGAGCCCAGTCGGCCGACCAGCCCCCGGCGTAGAGCCCGACGATCAGCGGCGCCGCGAGCGTGCAGGCGGCCGTGAGGAGCGCCGCTCCGCCGAGGCAGACGGTGAGCAGCCGCTCGAGGGTCCGCACGCCCTCCGGTCCGTCGGCCCGCGCCCGGACCATCTGCGGCACGAGCACCGCGCCGAGCACCCCGCCCGCGATGAGCCCGTACAGGTAGGTGGGCGCGGAGTTCGCGACCTCGAACACCTGCCCGCCGACCGACGCGCTCGTGCCGCCGACCGCCACGATCAGGAGCGCCAGCCGGACGAACCCGAGGATCCGCGAGACGAACGACGCGACCACCATCCCCCCGGTCGCGCTGCGCATCCGGGCAGCATAGGCGGTGCGACCCGGGTCGCTGCCCTCCGCGGCGCCCACCGGGGTCGATGCGTCACGAACGGTCGTCACGGGCGCGGGAGAGGGGCCGTTCGTGACGACCGTTCGTGACGCATCGACCC
>NZ_PSWH01000042.1:0-23623 GCF_002932105.1 Rathayibacter sp. AY1C1
AGGCTCGACGGCGTGACCGCCTCCGTCCCCGCCCCCCAGCCCCGGCCCCGCGACGTCGTCGGCATCGTCGGCCTCGTCCTCGCGATCGTCCTCGTCCTCGCGCAGATCGGGCGGACCGCGCTCACCACGGCCATCCCGGTCCTCGCGTTCCAGGGCGGCTTCGACACCACGCAGATCGGGGCGCTCTTCGCCGCCCTCGGGGTCACGATGCTCGTGCTCGCGACGGCGACCGCGATCGTCGGCGTCATCGGCGTCGCGCGGAAGGACCGCGCCCGGCTGCTCTCGGCCGTCACGCTCGGCGTCGGCGCGAGCGTCGCGATCGTCGAGCTGGGCGCGCTCGTCGTCCCGCCCCTGGTCGGCCTCTCCCTCCAGTACTGACGAGGCCCGCCGGAGCGGATCCCTCCGCCCGCCCTCGCAGGATCCGCACGGCGCCGCGTCCGTTCCTCGCGCTCCGCTGCGCCGCGACGGCCCTGCCGGCTTCCCGGCGATGCGCCAGGATGGGGGCATGACGACACGCGTGGACGGCCTCTTCGTCTACCCGGTGAAGGGCCTGACCCCGCAGCCGCTCCCCCGCGTCGAGCTCACCGCCGGCCGCGGCGTCCCCTTCGACCGCACGATCGCCCTCGCCCGCCCCGGCGGCGCCTACCGGCCCGGCATGCGGCACGGCATCTCCAAGCGCGAGTACTTCGTGCTCGTCGCCGAGGCGCGCCTCGCCGGCCTGACCACGCACCTCGACCCCGACAGCGGAGTGCTCACCGTCGACGTCCGCGGTCACCGGGTCCTCTCCGCCGACCTCGGCGCGGAGGACGGCCGGGCCGCACTGCGCTCCTTCGCCGCCCGCGTGCTCGACCTGCCGCCCGGCGTCGAGCCCGTGATCGCCCAGGACGCGGGGCGCCGCTACACCGACACGGCCCACAACTCCGATGTCGAGATGGAGTACGTCTCGCTGATCAACCTGGCGAGTGTCCGCGACCTCGCCGAGCGCACCGGCCGGAGCGTCGATCCGCTGCGGTTCCGCGGGAACATCCACCTCGAGGGGCTGCCCGCGTGGAGCGAGCTCGAGCTGCTCGGGCGCGAGCTCACCGCGGGCGGGCTGCGGCTGCGGATCACGAAGGCCACCGAGCGGTGCGCCGCGACCGAGATCGAGCCGGGCACCGGTCGGCGCGACCTGCCGGTCCCCCGGCTGCTGCACGAGACCTACGGCCACGAGCTCCTCGGCGTCTACGCGGAGGTCCTCGACGGCGGCACGCTCGGTGTGGGCGACGAGCTGGTGCTCCGTGGCTGAGCTGCGGCTCGTGGTGGCCGAGCGCGAGGCGCTCACCCCGGCCGTCACCCGCTTCGTGCTGCGGAGCGAGGACGGCGCCCCGCTGCCCGGCTACTCCGCCGGCGCGCACCTCACGCTCACGACCCCCTCCGGCGAGCGCCGCAGCTACAGCCTCGTCGAGCCGGGATCCGCGGAGCCGTCGCACTACGCGATCGCGGTGCGCCGCGAGCCCGGGGGTCGGGGCGGATCGCGGAGCCTCCACGACGACGTCCGCGTCGGCGACGTCCTCTCCTCCGCGCCGCCCGCGAACACCTTCGTCCTCCGGCCCGCCGCCCGCTACATCCTGATCGCCGGCGGGATCGGGGTCACCCCGATCCGCGCCATGGCCGCCGAGCTCCGGGCGCAGGGCTCGGCCGTGCAGGTCGTCTACCTCAGCCGCACCCCCGGGGACACGGCGTGGCTCGACGAGTTCTCCGCCGACGGCTCCCTCGTGCACCACAGTGCGATCCACGGCCGGCTCGACCTCTGGCCGCTCGTCGCCGAGCCCGACGACGACGCCCGGATCTACTGCTGCGGTCCGTCCGCGCTGATCGACGAGGTCCTCGCCCTCACGATGCACTGGCGCCCGAGCCGGATCCACGTCGAGGACTTCGCGGGCGTAGACGCCGTCGGCGACCGGGCCGTCCCCTTCGCCGCCGTCTGGGAGCCGACCGGTGCCGTCGTGGAGGTCCCGGCCGACCGCTCGCTCCTCACCGCGCTCCGCTCCTCCGGGATCGACGTCGACTCCTCCTGCGAGTCGGGCACGTGCGGCACCTGCCGCCTGCGCCTCGTCGGCGGGAGGGCGGAGCACCGCGACCTGGTGCTGACCCCCGAGGAACAGGACCGCTGGATCATGCCGTGCGTCTCGCGCTCCGCCGGCGGCGAGCTGGTCGTCGCCCCGGAGTGACGGAGCGACGGGGCCGGTCCCACGCACGCCGGCCGACACGCGTCGGCCGTCGTGTGACGCCGCGTGACGGGCGCCCGGCGCCCGGTCCCCTGCATGCCTAGGCTCCCGGACGGGGGACCACGACCGTCACGACCGAAGGACTTCCGATGACCAGCACCTCCGTCCGCACCCAGCTCGACCAGTTCACCGTCGGCTTCGACGAGACGGTCGGCCCCGAGCTCGCCGCCGTCTTCTCCGGCGAGCGCGACGACCTCGTCGCCGCCGGCGCCCCGAGCGGAGCCGTCACCGCCGGCGACGCGCTTCCCGCCGCCTCCGTCGTGACCGTCGACGGCGACACCGTCGACCTCGCGGACGTCCTCGGCGCGGGCCCGGCCGTCCTCGTCTTCTACCGCGGAGCCTGGTGCCCGTACTGCAACATCACGCTCAAGCACTACAACGAGACCCTCGCCCCCGAGCTCGCGTCGCGCGGAGTCGCCCTCGTCGCGATCAGCCCGCAGACCCCCGACGGGTCGCGCGCGGCGGTCGCGAACGGCGACCTGGGCTTCACCGTCGTCTCCGACCCCGGCAACACGCTCGCGAGCGCTCTCGGCATCGTCACCGCCCCCAGCGGCGAGGCGCAGGAGGCGCACACCGCGCTCGGCTTCGCCGTGAAGGACAGCAACGCCGACGACACCCCGGCCGTCCCGTATCCGACCGTCCTGGTCGTCGACGTCGACCGGATCGTCCGCACGGCGGACGTGCACGTCGATTACACGACGCGCACGGAGACCGAGGAGATCCTCGCCGCCGTCGACGCGCTCTGACGCCTCCGCTCGCACCCTGAGCACGCGCGGCGGTCGAGCGCACCCCCTCGCCCGCCGCGCCGCCGCTCCCTAGGCTCGACCCGTGACAGCGGAGACGGACGTGCTCGTGGTCGGCGGCGGTCCGGTCGGACTCCTGCTCGGCGCGCTCCTGGCGCGGGCCGGAGTGGACGTGCAGGTGTGGGAGCGGCGCTCCTCGGTGCCGCGCGGCTCGCGGGCGATCGGCATCCATCCGCCGTCGCTCGACGCGTTCGCCGCGATCGGCGCCGATGCTCCCGTGCTGGCCGAGGCCACCCGGGTCCGCGAGGGCGTCGCGCGCAGCCGGGGCCGCACCCTCGGCACGCTCTCGTTCGCGCGCGCCTCCGCGACGCACCCCTACGTCGTCACCCTCGACCAGCACCGCACCGAGGCGATCCTCCGCGAGCGCCTCGAGGCGGCGGCCCCGGACGCGCTGCGCCCCGGGGTCGCGCTGACCGGCCTGCTCCGTCACGGCTCCACCGTCGAGGCGACCGGCATCGGACCGGGCGGCGAGCCGGTCTCCGTCCGCGCCGCCTTCGTCGTGGGGGCCGACGGCGCCCGGAGCACAGTCCGCGATCTGCTCGGGATCCGCACCACCGGCCGCGACTACCCGGACCGCTACGTGATGGGCGACTTCGCCGACCCCGAGCCCGGCGGTCTCACCGGCACCGCGCTGGTCGACGTCGGCCCGGCCGGAGTGGTGGAGTCCTTCCCCCTGCCGGGCGGTCGGCGCCGGTACGTCGCCCTGAGCGGCCCCGACCGCTCCCTCGGCGCCCCCGCCTGGCGGCCCGAGGATGCCCCCGACCAGGAGGCCGCGCGCGCCCTGGCCGCCGCTGTCCGCGACCGGACGGGCGCCGACGCCGACCCGGAGACCTGCACGATGCTCAGCGGCTTCCAGGTGCGGCGCCGCGAGGCCGAGCGGATGGGCGTCGGCCGCGTCGTGCTCATCGGCGACGCCGCGCACGAGATCAGTCCGATCGGCGGGCAGGGCATGAACCTCGGCTGGCTCGACGCCGCCGAGCTCGCCCCGCTCCTGGCCGGTGCCGTGCGCCGCGGCGAGGCCGGCCCCTGGCCCGGCTTCGCCCGGTGGCGCACCACCGCGGCCCGGCGCGCGGCGCGGCAGGCGGAGGCGAACATGGCGCTCGGACGCCCGCTCGGCACGCTCGCGCACCGCGGCCGTGAGGCGTTCCTCCGCACCGCCCTCGCCCTGCCGACCTCGGACCTGCTCGCCCGCGTCTACGCGATGCGCTGGTCCTGAGGGCGGCCGGTCAGCCGATGAGCCGCGCGCCCGCCAGCCCGAGCTCGACCACCAGCACGAGCGAGGCCGCGATCACCAGCCGGAACAGGGTGCGCGTGGGCGGGCCGGTCAGCACCAGGCGGATGCCCGCCGCGGCGAGCACGACCACCGCGAGGGTCCCGATCACCGCGAGCACCACGCCCGTCCCGCGCACCGGCTGGTCGCCGACGAGCTGTCCGACGAGCACGAGCAGCGCGGCGACCACCAGCGACCCGAAGGCGACGACTCCGGAGAGCCGCAGGCCGAGGCGGTGGGGGAAGCCGCGGACCCCGGTGGCCTCGTCGTCGACCAGGTCGGGGAGCACGTTCGTGCAGTGGATCGCGACGCCGAACACGGCGCCGGTCGCGATCGCCCACCAGGCGGGGACCCGGCCGTCGCCCGCCGCCACCGCCACCACCGGCAGCAGCCCGAAGGCGACCACGAAGGGAACGACGGACCAGACCGTGCGCTTGAGCCCCGCGTCGTAGGCCCAGCCCGCGGCGACCAGCACCAGGTGCGCGACCGCGGCGACCGGTCCGAGCAGCAGCGAGAGCACCACGGCGGCCGCGGCCGTCCCCAGTGCGGCGGTGCGGACGGCGCCCACGCCGATCAGCCCCTGCGCGACCGGCTTGTCGGTGCGCCCCACCGCGCGGTCGCGGTCGGCGTCGATCCAGTCGTTCGCGAGCCCGATCGAGAGCTGCCCGAGCAGCACGGCGAGCGCCACCAGCACGACCTGCCCGAGCGGATGCCCGGACGCCGCCGCGATCACGGTCGCCAGCACGGTGACCGTCACGGTCGGCCCGGGGTGCGACGAGGCCAGCAGGAGTCGCACCCGGGACGTCATCCCGCCAGCCTACGGTCGCGGCGGCACAGCGGGGCGCCGGTCGCGCTCCCCGCCCCGGAGCGGGATCCAGCGTGGTTCGAGCGCGGCGCCCTCATCAGCCCGCGACGGGAATGGCCCGGGATGGGGCAGGGTTGCACCACCCGGCATCCCGACTCAGGAAGAAGGCCTCGTGGACCTCGTGCACTGGCTGTTCGACGCGCAGATCGTCATCGGCGAGCAGACCGTCCTCTGGCGGGAGGTCATCGGCAACGTCTTCGGGCTCCTCAGCGCCCTCGGCGGGATGCGGAGGAAGGTCTGGGCCTGGCCCGTCGGCCTCATCGGCAACGTGCTGCTGTTCACGGTCTTCATGGGCGCCCTGTTCGGCACTCCGAACCCCGTCAACCTGCTCGGCCAGGCCGGGCGGCAGGTGATGTTCATCCTGGTCAGCGTCTACGGCTGGTACCGGTGGACCCACCGCCCCGACGACTCGACCACCTTGATCGAGCCGCGCTGGGCGTCGTGGCGCACCCGCGGCCTGCTGGTGCTCGGGATGGTCGGCGGCACCGCGGTGCTGACCCCGGTGTTCCGCGCGCTCGGCTCCTACGAGCCGGTCTGGAGCGACGCGTGGATCTTCGTCGGCTCCGTCCTCGCCACCTACGGTATGGCGAAGGGCTGGACCGAGTTCTGGCTCATCTGGGTGGCCGTCGACCTGGTCGGCGTGCCGCTGCTGTTCTCGGCCGGCTACTACGCGTCGGGGCTGATGTACGTCTTCTACGGCGCGTTCACCCTGGTCGGGTTCTTCGTCTGGATGCGGCAGGGCACCCGTCCGTCCGCCGCTCCGATCACGGTCGGCTAGCTCTAGCAGCCTGCCGCCGCCGGCGGAAGTGGCCGTGCGGGAGGCGCTGTCGGTGGTCCACTGGGAGCGGAGGCGCCCGCCTCCCCCACCCGGAACGGACGCCATGCTCTCCCTCGTCTACTCCAGCCGCACCTCCGCCGGCTTCACGGACGCCGACCTCCCCGCGCTGCTCGCCCAGTGCCGCGCGAACAACGAGCGCCTCGGCCTGACCGGCATGCTCCTGCACCGCGACGGCCGATTCCTCCAGGTGCTCGAGGGGCCGGACGCGGTCCTGCGCGAGCGGATGGCCGTCATCGCCGCCGACGAGCGCCACGCGCAGCTGCGCACCCTCCTCGAGGAGCCGATCCGGGAGCGGCTGTTCCCGGAGTGGTCGATGGCGTTCGAGTCCGCCGCCGACGCCGACGCCGCCGGGCTCCGCACCTCCTTCGACGACCTCGACGACGCCGAGGCCGAGAGCGCGACGCTCCCGGCCCTGCGCGAGCTCATCCGCTTCTTCCGCGAGCGGAGCTAGGCGGAGCTGGGCGGAGCTGGGCGGAGCTGGGCGGAGCGATACGGGACGCCGGGACCGCGGCCGGTCCGCCGCCGGGAGCCGACGCCCGTCAGTCCTCCGCCGAGGGAGGAGCGAGCCGGTCGAGCCGCGCCAGGAGCGGGGCGAAGCCGTCGCCGAGCAGGGCGCTCAGCGGCTCGCCGAACCAGAACCGCCAGACGGAGTCGAGCTCCTCGCCGGTGATCCGTCCTCGGCGCAGGAGGATGCTCGCGATCGGGGCCGCCTCAGACGCGTGCTCGTCGCGGGGAGCGCCGTCCTCGCGACCCGGCTCGAGTCCGTACGGATCGACCGCGTCGAGCTCCCGCAGGACGGCCGCCAGCATCGCGTCAGGGCGTTCCGCGGCCGCCCCGTCCTGATTCGTCGGTGCTCGGCGCTCCATCGCGAGAAGGTACCGAGCCCACTCCTCGTCGTCCATTCGTCGTCTCCGATCTCTCCGGATCCCGCGCCTTCTCGAGGCCTTTCTCTTCCTTCGGCGCCGGCTTGTCGAGGCACGGGGGAACCGCCTCTCCGACGGCTTGTCATCCCCCCGCGAGAAAGGCGCGGACGCCTTCCCGCGTCAGCCCCGAGGCGACGGCGAGCCGGTGCTCTCCGGCCCCGAGTCGGGCGGCTCCGCGGAGGGCCGCGGCCCTTTCTCCGCCCTCGCCGGAAGTCCCGCTCCGGAATGCCGCGAATTCCGCGGACACCTTATCGAGAGCGTCGACGACATCGCCGGACACGCTCTCCGGCGGCTCGCCGAGATCGATGCGCCAGCCTCTCCCGGACTTCTCGTCGCTGTCGTTCACACGCGGGAAAGTACCCCGGACCGCAGGGTGGCGCCTGTGATCGCCCGACGCCGTCGCGCCCCAGGGATCCGTCGTCGACGTCCGAGCGCACACGCCTCCCGGTCCGGAGAGGACGGCCTTCGAGGACTGTCCCGCGGACCTCGTCGCCGTGCTCCGCTTCGATGCGGCCTCCGCCTCGGCCGAGGTCTTCGACGGCTGACCCGACCGCGTCGACCACCCGCTGCGACGACCGCGGGGCGGAGGCGCGGATCGCGTCGTTCCGGCGCGCCCGCACCAGCGGTGCCGGAACGTCCGGCCGATCCGGGAGCGGCACCCGTCCGAGCCGTCGAGGTTCCGTCGGTGTGCAGGCCCCCGCGCCGAGGGACGTAAAGTGTGCTCACACGCGCCCGCGGACGGGCGAGCCGCCCGTGAGGGCGCCCCGGTCCTGCGTCGGAGGCGCCGATCACAGAGAGCCGCGGTGCCCGATGCCGGAAGACAAGCCCGCGTCGCGGGCGCCGAGCATCTACGACGTCGCCCGCGCGGCCGGCGTCTCGCACCAGACCGTCTCCCGGGTCCTGAACGACCACCCGAGCCTCCGCGCCGAGACGAAGAAGCGCGTGCTCGAGGTCATGGCCGAGCTCGACTACCGCCCCAACCTCGCCGCGCGGGCACTGGTCACCAGCCGCACCCGCACCGTCGGCGTGCTGTCCTCGCAGAGCCTGCAGTACGGTCCGGCCTCCAGCATCCAGGCCATCGAGGTGGCGGCGCGCGACGCGGGCTACCTCGTCGTCACGGCCAACGTCGACGGCACCGACGGCGCGTCGATCCAGGCCGGGATCCGGCATCTGCTCAACCAGGCGGTCGAGGGCCTCGTGGTCGTCGCCCCGCAGATCCGCGTCTTCGACATCCTCTCCGGAGTCGCGCTGCGCATCCCGCACGTGACGCTGCAGACGAGCGAGGACGACCGCGACGACGCGCTCTACGTCGACCAGATGGCCGGCGCCCGCATCGCCACCGGGCACCTGATCGACCTCGGGCACACCGAGATCGTGCACCTCGCCGGCCCGCAGGACTGGATCGAGGCCGAGGCGCGGATGCGCGGCTACCTCGCCGAGCTCGACCACCGCTCGATCCCGCTGCGCCCGCCGCTGCTCGGCGACTGGAGCGCCGAGCGCGGCCACCGCGTGGGCCTCGAGCTCTCGCGCTTCCTCGACTTCACCGCGGTGTTCGCGGGGAACGACCAGATGGCGCTCGGACTGATGAGCGCGTTCCACGAGCGCGGGGTCCGCGTGCCGGAGGACGTCAGCGTCATCGGCTTCGACGACATCCCCGAGGCTGCGTTCTACTGGCCGCCGCTGACCAGCGTCCGCCAGGACTTCGTGGAGCTCGGACGCCGGTGCGTGGCCGCGCTGCTCAGCCTGATCGAGGGCGACCGGCCGGAGAAGGCGGCGCCGATCGCTCCGCAGCTGGTCGTCCGCGGATCCACGGCCGTCCCCCGGAGCGCGAGCGTCACCGCCTCGCGCTGACCGGCGGCCGCGACGCCCTCGCGCCGCGACCGCCCGGGATCACTCGCCGTGAGCGGCGATCGACACGTCGTTCCAGCGCTTCCAGGTCTCGAGGCGCGACTCGTAGTCCGCCGTCGCGATGCCCAGCGGCGCGCGCCCGAAGAAGATCCGCAGCGGCGGCTCGTCCGCGTCCACGACCGCGAGGATCCCGAGGCGCGAGGCCCGCGGGTCGCCCTGCTGAGCGGCGGAGGGGCGTCGGCTCGCTGCCTCCCGGACCTCGTCGTACGCGGCGATCGGCTCGCTGCGCGACGCGGAGGGACCGGACCAGTCGGTCGAGTACCCGCCGGGCTCGACGAGGGTCACGTGGATCCCGAAGCCGGCGACCTCGGCTGCCAGCGACTGGGTGAAGCCCTCGAGCGCCCACTTCGACGCGTGGTACGCGCCGATCGAGGGGAACGCGCTGATGCCGCCGATGCTCGACACCTGGACGATGTGGCCCGAGCCCTGCTCGCGGAGGATCGGCAGCGCTGCCTGGGTGACCCAGAGGGCGCCGAAGACGTTGGTCTCGAGCTGCGCGCGGACCTCCTCCTCGGTGAGCTCCTCGATCATGCCGAAGTGCCCGTAGCCGGCGTTGTTGATCACGACGTCCAGCCGGCCGAACCGCTCGGCCGCGGCCTGCACGGCGGCGAAGCCGGCCGCGCGGTCGGTCACGTCGAGGGTCAGCGGGAGGAACGTGTCGGGGTACTCCTCGACGAGGGCGTCGAGGGTCTCGATCCGGCGGGCGGTGCCGGCGACCGAGTCGCCGCGCTCGAGCGCCGCCTCGGCCCACTCGCGGCCGAAGCCCTTCGAGGCACCGGTGATGAACCAGGTCTTCGTCATGGTGTGCGTCCTTTCGACAGTGCTGGACGCAACGCCGACGGCTCCTGCTCCCTTCCGGGGCCGGGGACCCTTGACAGCACCGCTCCGAGAGCGGACGACGCGCCGCCGGTGTCCCGTTACCGAGTCGAGACGTGCGCGTTGACACGAACGGCGCCGTCGGGTCTAGCATGACGCAATGTGATCGCTCACATGGCATCACATCTCCGCCCCGATCCCGAGGGCGGCCCTGCATCCACTGCATTCAATGACGAAGGAATCACAGTGACCACAATGAAGCGCGCTCTCATCGCCGGCATCGCCGGCGGAGCGATGATCCTCTCCCTCGCCGCCTGCTCCTCCGGAACCGGTGGCGGCTCGGGCTCGGGATCCGGCGACGGCGGCCTCGTCGGCGTCGCGATGCCGACCAAGTCGTCCGAGCGCTGGATCGCTGACGGCAACAACGTCAAGTCGCAGCTCGAGGAGGCCGGCTACAAGGTCGACCTGCAGTACGCCGAGGACGACATCCCCACCCAGGTCTCGCAGCTCGAGAACATGATCACGAAGGGCGCCAAGGCCCTGATCGTCGCCTCGATCGACGGCACCACCCTCACGAGCGTGCTCGAGGAGGCCAAGGCCAACGACATCCCCGTCATCGCCTACGACCGCCTCATCCGCGACTCCGAGAACGTGGACTACTACGCCACGTTCGACAACTACAAGGTGGGCGTCCAGCAGGCCACCTCGCTCCTCGCGGGCCTCGGTCTCACCGACCTCACCGGCGCGAAGGCCGCCGACGCCCCCGCCGGCCCGTTCAACGTCGAGCTGTTCGCCGGCAGCCCCGATGACAACAACGCCACGTTCTTCTTCAACGGCGCGATGGACACCCTCCAGCCGTACATCGACGACAAGACGCTCGTCGTGAAGTCCGGCGAGACCGACTTCAACACCGTCGCCACGCTCCGCTGGGACGGCGAGGTCGCCCAGAGCCGCATGGAGGACATCCTCACCAAGACGTACTCCGACGGCTCCAAGGTCCAGGGCGTCCTCTCGCCCTACGACGGCCTCAGCCGCGGCATCATCTCGGCTCTGACCGACGCCGGCTACACCGTCGGCTCCGACTTCCCGATCATCACCGGTCAGGACGCCGAGCTCGACTCCGTCAAGGCGATCATCGCCGGCGAGCAGTACGCGACCATCTACAAGGACACCCGCGAACTCGCCAAGGAGGCCGTGAAGATGGCCCAGGCCGTGCTCGAGGGCACCGAGCCCGAGGTCAACGACACCGACACCTACGACAACGGCAAGAAGGTCGTCCCGTCCTTCCTGCTCGAGCCGGTCATCGTCACCAAGGACCAGATCCAGTCCGTCCTCGTCGACGGCGGCTACTACACCGACGCGGAAGTGAACGGCTAGTCCTCTCTCCTCACCCGAGAAGGAACACCCCGGGAGGGCGCCCACTGGGCGCCCTCCCCCACTACGAAGGAAGGGAGGCGGCGTGACCTCGAACATCCTCGAGATGCGCGGCATCACCAAGACGTTCCCGGGCGTGAAGGCGCTCCAGGACGTCACGCTCAACGCACAGCGCGGCGAAGTCCACGCGATCTGCGGGGAGAACGGCGCCGGCAAGTCGACGCTGATGAAGGTCCTGTCGGGCGTCTACCCCCACGGCACCTACGAGGGCGACATCGTCTTCGAGGACGAGGTGATGCAGTTCTCCAGCATCCGCGACTCGGAGGCGAAGGGCATCGTCATCATCCACCAGGAGCTGGCCCTCAGCCCCTACCTCTCCATCGCGGAGAACATCTTCCTCGGCAACGAGGTGCGCGGCTTCGGCGGCCTGATCGACTGGAACAAGACCAACCAGGAGGCGGCGGCGCTGCTGGCCCGCGTGGGTCTGCGCGAGAACCCGACCACCAAGATCATGGAGATCGGAGTCGGCAAGCAGCAGCTCGTCGAGATCGCGAAGGCGCTCTCCAAGCGGGTCAAGCTGCTCATCCTCGACGAGCCCACCGCGGCCCTGAACGACGAGGACTCGGACCACCTGCTCGACCTGATCCTGCACCTCAAGGAGCAGGGCATCACGTCGATCATCATCAGCCACAAGCTGAACGAGATCAAGAAGATCGCGGACACCGTCACGGTCATCCGCGACGGCAAGACCATCGAGACGATCGCTCACGACGACGTCACCGAGGACCGCATCATCAAGGACATGGTCGGCCGCGACCTCGACCACCGCTACCCGGACCACACGCCGCACATCGGCGAGGAGATCCTGCGCGTGGTCGACTGGACGGCCCACCACCCCCAGGACCCGTCCCGCGTCATGGTGGACAAGGTCAACCTGTCGGTCCACCGCGGCGAGATCGTCGGCATCGCCGGGCTCATGGGCGCCGGGCGCACCGAGTTCGCGATGAGCCTCTTCGGCCGCTCCTACGGCAGCCGCATCTCCGGCCAGGTCTTCAAGGCCGGCAAGGAGATCAAGATCCGCAACGTCTCGGAGGCGATCGCCCACGGGCTCGCCTACGCGACCGAGGACCGCAAGCACTACGGCCTCAACCTCATCGACGACATCAAGCGGAACATCTCGCTCGCGTCGCTCGACAAGGTCGCCCGCGGCGGACTCGTCGACGACAACCGCGAGTTCGAGGTTGCCAACGAGTACCGCGGCAGCATGAACATCAAGTCGCCGACCGTGCTCGCCAAGACCGGGAAGCTCTCCGGCGGCAACCAGCAGAAGGTCGTCCTGTCGAAGTGGATCTACTCCGACCCGGACGTCCTCATCCTCGACGAGCCCACCCGCGGCATCGACGTGGGTGCGAAGTACGAGATCTACACCATCATCAACCGGCTCGCGGCGCAGGGTAAGGGGATCATCGTCATCTCCTCCGAGCTGCCGGAGCTGCTCGGCATCTGCGACCGCGTCTACGCGCTGTCGGAGGGCCGGATCACGGGCGAGCTGCCCATCGCCGAGGCGACGCCCGAGGCGGTCCTCACCCTCATGACCCAGGAGAAGCAACGATGACCGATCTGCAGAACGAACCGTCCACCGCGGCCGGTGCGCAGGTGAAGCCCACCGAGAACGCCTTCACGAAGCGCCTCAGCCACGTGCTGGGCGACCTCGGCAAGAACGGCATCTTCATCGCCCTCATCGTGGTGGTGCTGCTGTTCGAGGTGATGACCGGCGGAATCCTCCTCCGCCCCCAGAACATCTCGAACCTGATCGTCCAGAACGGCTACATCCTGATCCTCGCCATCGGCATGGTGATGGTCATCGTGGCCGGGCACATCGACCTCTCGGTCGGCTCGGTCGCGGCGTTCGTCGGAGCGATCTCGGGCGTCTTCGCGGTCAACATGGGTCTCCCGTGGTGGCTGTCGATCATCCTCTCCCTCCTCATCGGCGCCCTGGTCGGAGCGTGGCAGGGCTTCTGGATCGCCTACGTCGGGATCCCGGCGTTCATCGTGACCCTGGCGGGCATGCTGATCTTCCGCGGCCTGGCGCTCGTCGTCCTCGGCAACGCGAACATCGGCTCCTTCCCGACCGAGTACCGCGCGCTGGGCAACGGCTTCCTCACCGACCTGTTCGGCGAGACCGACCTCGACCCGCTGTCGCTCGTCATCGGCGCGCTCGCGATCGTCGCCTTCGCCGTGCAGTCCGTGCGCACCCGCCGCGGCCGCCAGAAGTACGCGCAGAGCGTCGAGCCGGGCGCCTGGTTCGTCACCAAGCTCGTCCTCGTCTCCGTCGTGATCGCGGCCTTCTCCTTCGCGCTGGCCACCTTCAAGGGCATCCCGGTCACCCTGATCGTGCTCGCCGTGCTCGTCCTGATCTACGGCGTGGTCATGAACCGCTCCGTCTTCGGCCGTCACGTCTACGCGATCGGCGGCAACCTGCACGCCGCGGAGCTGTCCGGCATCAAGACCCGCAACGTCACCTTCTGGCTGTTCGTCAACATGGGCGTCCTCGCGGCGCTGGCCGGCCTCGTCTTCACCGCGCGACTCAACCTCGCCGGCCCGAAGGCGGGCGACGGCTTCGAGCTCGAGGCCATCTCGGCCGCCTTCATCGGCGGCGCGGCGGTCCAGGGCGGCGTCGGCACCATCGGCGGCGCGATCATCGGTGGCCTCATCATCGGCGTCCTGAACAACGGCATGTCGATCATGGGCATCGGCATCGAGTGGCAGCAGGCGGTCAAGGGCCTCGTGCTCCTGCTCGCGGTCGCCTTCGACGTCTACAACAAGCGCCGCTCGGGCGGACGCTAGGCCCTGCGGTCGTGCCCGACTGGTCGCGGTTCCTGCCGCTGAGCACCGGGCCCTCGGTCGACGAGACGGGCGTCAGCAACGACTGGCGCCCCCTCGTCGCCGAGAGGCTCGACCGCCTCGCCGTCCTGGCCGCCTCGCCCTCCACCACGGAGGGCGAGGCGGCCAGTGCCGTCTCCCGGGACGCCCTGCTCGGAGAGCTCGTCGTGCGGCTCTCGAGCAGCACCGGCCAGCGCCTCGCGACGCGGATGGGCGCCCGCGAGGCCTCCTCCCCTCCCCCTGCCGCCGAGATCGCCCCGGCCCTGGCCGCTCTCGCCTCCGCTCGCCGCGCCGGCGCCGGTCCCCGCTCGGTCGCCGAGCTGGTCGAGGTCGTCCGCGTCGAGCTCGCCCTCTCCCCCGAGCCGCTCGCCCTCTCCTCCCGCATCACCGGCGGGGTGGCCCTGGACCGCCTGCAGCGCGCGCCGCTCGCGATCCGCGCCGCCGTCCGCGGTCGCACCCTCGCTCCGACCGACGCGGAGTGGGAGCTCGGCTCCGGCACCGCCCTGCGCGTGCCGGCCGACGCGATCCTCCGCTTCCTGCTCGGCCTCGGCCCCTTCCCCGCCGAGCCGACCGCCTAGGCGGCGCCGCCACCTGCCCCCGGGCGGAGGCGGCGCCGCGCCGGTCGTAGCATCGGAGGATGACGCGCTCACTGCCGAGAAGCACCCCGTCCGCCCGCTCCGTCGACGCCGAGGGAGTGCTGGCCTTCGTCGAAGGGGTCGAGGCCGCTCCCGGCGTCGAGCTGCACGGCCTGATGGTCGTGCAGGGCGGCGACGTCGTCGCCGAGGGCTGGTGGGCGCCGTACTCGGCCGAGCGGCCGCACCTCTTCTACTCGCTGAGCAAGAGCTTCACCTCGACCGCCGTCGGCCTCGCGGTCGCCGAGGGCCTGGTCGACCTGGACGCCACCGTCCTCTCGTACTTCCCCGAGCTCGACGACGAGATCACCGACCCGCGCTCGCGTGCGATCCGCGTCCGCCACGTCCTCGCGATGGCGAGCGGCCACTCCGCCGAGACGATCGACCGCGCCGAGGAGACGGATCCGGTCGACCTGGTGCGCGGCTTCCTCCTCCTCCCGCCGGAGCAGGAGCCGGGCAGCGTCTTCGCCTACAACCAGCCCTGCACCTTCGCCGCCGCCGCGATCGTGCAGCGCGTGAGCGGGCAGTCGCTGACCGACTACCTGCGCCCGCGCCTGCTCGATCCGCTCGGCATCGGCGAGGTCGCTTGGCATCGCGACGACTCGGGGCGCGAGCTCGGCTACAGCGGGCTGCACGCCACCACCGAGGCGGCAGCTGCGCTCGGACTGCTGTACCTGCAGGAGGGGCGCTGGGGCGACCGGCGGATCCTCTCGCCGGAATGGGTCGCCGAGGCGTCCCGCGGGCACGTCCCGACCCACGAGGACGGCGGACCGGACTGGCAGCAGGGCTACGGCTTCCAGTTCTGGCGGTCGCTGCACGGCTACCGCGCGGACGGCGCGTACGGGCAGTTCAGCCTGATCGTGCCCGAGCACGAGCTCGTGATCGCGCTGACCGGCCAGACCTCGGACACGCAGACGCTGCTCGCGCTCGCCTGGGAGCACCTGCTCCCCGCCGTCGGCCACGGGTCCACGGCGGAGGCCGACGCCCGGCTGGCCGACCGGCTGTCGGAGCTCGCCCTGCCCGCGCTCGAGGGCGCCTCCCCCGCGACCGGGAGCTACACGCCGGTCGGATCGTGGCCCGACGCCGTCGAGGTGACGGCCGACGAGGGCGGCTGGACGCTCGCGCTGACCGAGGGCGACGAGCGCTTCACGGTGACGCCCGGCGCGGGAGCCTGGACCGTCGACGGGCCGTTCGCGGCGAGCGCCGGACCCTCGGGCGACGGCGTCCTGGTCGACGTCGTGTTCCTCGAGACCCCGCACCGCCTGCACGTCGAGCTCGGTCCCGACCGCACGGCCCGCGTCCGCTGGGAGACGGAGCCGCTGCACGACGGCCCGCTCGCCGGGCTGCGCGCCCCGCGCTGACGGCAGGACCCGCTCCGCTCATCCGTCGCGAACGGCCCGTCCGCCCCTCGGCGACGGGCCGTTCGCGACGGATCGAGAGGGGTCGCGCTCGGCCGTGCGGACCGCGCGCATCAAGCGGTGCTCACCGGGGGTCGACGAGTCGAGGAGCGGAGTGGGCACGAGGGTCCTTCCTGGGGGCGGCGCTCTGGCACAATCGTCGGAGCGCTGCTCCGGAACATTGTGGAGCACTGCTCCGGAACATTGCGGAGCGCTGCTCCGGAATGTGGTGGAGCTGCGCTCGGAGACATTACGGAGCGCCGCTCCGAAAAGCAAGGAGAACCGATGAGCGACCGTGTGCCCCGCACGCCCGGCCGACCGCGGACCAGTCGCGACGCACTGCTCGCCGCCGCGGCGACGGTGTTCGTGGCCTCCGGCGTGGACGCGCCGGTCCGCGAGATCGCGGGGGAGGCCGGCGTCGGCATGGGGACGATCTACCGGCACTTCCCGACCCGCTCGGAGCTCGTGGTCGCCGTCTACCGCCACCAGGTCGAGGCCTGCGCAGAGGCGGGCCCACGGCTGCTCGCCGACAGCGCGACCCCGGAGGCCGCCCTCAGGGCCTGGGTCGCCCACTTCGTCGACCTCCTGGTGACCAAGCACGGCCTCGCCGGTGCGCTCCAGGGCGACAGCGCCGGATCCGACGCCCTGCACGCCTACTTCGTGGAGCGGCTCGTCCCCGTCTGCGGCGACCTGCTCGAGGCGGCACGATCCGCCCGGATCCCGGCGTCGAGTCTCAGCGGCTACATGCTCCTCAAGGGCATCGGCAACCTCTGCATCGGCGCCGCCCACGATCCGGACTACGACGCCGACACCCTCGTGCAGGCCCTCGTCACCGGAGCGCTGCAGGCGGATCAGCCCTGATCGCCTCCACGGTCCGCTCGACCGCGTCCTCGACCGCCGCCCGGCGGCTCGCGTCGTCCTCGCGCTCGGACTCGTGGACGAAGACGGCCCCGCCGCGCCGGGCTCCGCAGTAGTCGATGATCCCGTGCTGGATCTGCGTCAGCAGCGCCTGCTCGTAGCCGTGCCGCTCGTAGGTCCCGGCGGAGTCCCCCGCGACGAGGACGAGGTGGACGGTCAGGGCGCCGAGCCTGCGCTGCGTGCCGTGGACGGGGTCGATGTCGAAGGCCCAGCCGGCGAGGAAGACGCGGTCGATCCAGCCCTTCAGCAGCGCGGGCATCGACCACCAGTAGACGGGGAAGACGAGCACGAGATGGTCGACAACGTCGAGCCGGCGCTGCTCGCGGAGGACGTCGTCGGGAATCGGGCCGACACCGCGGTAGCGGTCCCGGTCGGCCGCGCCGAACCGCGGGTCGAAGCCCTCGGCGTCGAGGTCGGCCGTCTCCACTCCGTCGGGGCCGAGCTCGTACCGCAGCCGCCGGGCGAGGGCGGCGGTGAGGGAGTCGCGGTCGGGGTGCGCGGTGACGAGGAGGGTGCTCACCGCTCCAGTGAACCGCACCCGCCCTGCGGCACCCCTGGCAGGATGACCCGGTGACTCCGCACCGCTCCCCCCGCCGCCCCGACGTCGTCTCCGTCGAGCTCGTCGGTGGACCGGAGCCGCTCGAGCTCGCCCTGCACGAGCACGACCCCGAGTGGTCCGCCCTGTTCGAGGAGCACCGGCGGCGCATCCTCGAGGCCGTCCCAGGCGTGCGGGTCGAGCACATCGGCTCGACCTCCGTCCCGGGCCTGCCCGCGAAGCCGATCGTCGACGTGCTGGTCGTCGTGCCCGACGTCACGGCGGAGGAGGACCACGTCGCGCCGCTGCTCGAGGCCGGCTACGTCCTGCGCACCCGCGAGCCCGGGCACCGGCTCGTCCGCACGCCCGGACGGGACGCCCACGTCCACATCTACGAGGAGGGTCATCCCGCGATCGACGCGTACCTCCTCCTGCGCGACCGGCTGCGCACCGACCCGGCCGACCGCGAGCTCTACCGCAGCACGAAGGCGTCTCTCCTCCTCCGGCGCTGGGAGGACGGGAACGACTACGCCGAGGCGAAGTCCGCCGTGATCGCGGCCATCCTCGAGCGCGCGAGATCCTCGCAGCCCTGAGATCGATATCCGGAAGAACTGAGCGGGCTCGACAGCGCTCGCCAGGCGGTCGGCGGCTAGGCCGCACCGCACGTTCGATCGCCTCGAGCCCTCCGGCTCGGGGCGATCGCGGTTCGGGCGTCGGAGCTTCCGAATGTCCATATGTGAAAACCTAGGGGTATTAGGATCAACGCGTGCCCCGTCGCTCGCTCACCCGCTCCGCCGTCATCGATCGCGCCGCCGCGATCGCCGACGCCGATGGTCTCGCCGCCGTCACCCTGGCCGCCGTCGCCCGCTCGCTCGAGGTGCAGACGCCGAGCCTCTACACGCACGTCCGCGATCTCGCCGCACTCCGCGACGGCGTCACGGTCCTGGCCCTCGACGAGCTGTCCGACCGCATCGCCGTCGCGATCGCCGGACGCTCCGCCCGGGAGGCGCTGGACGGCTTCGCCGACGCCCACCGCTCCTTCGCGCGCGAGCGGCCGGGCCTGTGGGAGTCGCTGCAGCGCACTGCGGGGCCGGACGCGGTCGCCGCCCCGGCCGCCCGCCGCGTCGTGCAGCTCACAGATGCGGTCCTCCTCGGCTACGCGATCCCCGCCGAGGACCGGGTGCACGCCGTCCGAGTGACGGGCGCCGCTCTGAACGGCTTCCTCACCCTCGAACGGCTCGGGAGCTTCGCGCACAGCAGCCCGACCCCCGCGCAGTCGTGGAGCGAGCTCCTCGCCTGCCTGCACTTTCTTTTCAGCCACTGGACCCGCCGGAAGGACATCCCCGCATGATCAGCACACCCCTCCGAACGGCTCGTCCACGGCGCGATCGAGCTGGAGGAGGTGCCCCGCGGAGTCCGGCCGCACCGCCTCCCCCGCGCGGTCCGCGAGCGCGATGCGGATGCGCAGCTCCTGCTGATGGAGGCGCAGCCCTCGGGTGTCCGGATCTCCTTCGTCACCGAGGCGCGACGGATCGAGCTCGACGTGCACGCGACACGGGTCGCCTATCGGGGGCTGCCCCGGCCGCGCGGCGCAGTCGACGCGGTCGTCGACGGCGAGATGACCGCCTCCCACGCGCTCACCGGAGGCGACGCGATCGAATTCGACCTCGCGACCGGTGACCGGGCCCTCCTCCCCGGACCTCTCGACACGGTCGGGCTCGACCTCCCGGCCGGGCCGTCTCGCGTGGAGCTGCTCCTCCCGCACAACGAGGCGGTGGACCTCGTGGCCCTGCGGTCCGACGCACCGCTCGAACCCGCGCCGCTCTCCGGCCCCGTCTGGCTGCACCACGGCAGTTCGATCAGCCAGGGCTCGAACGCGGCGCGCCCCTCGGGCATCTGGCCGGCCGTGGCCGCCCGGGCGAGCGGCGCCCGCCTGTTGAACCTCGGCTTCGGCGGGAGCGCACTCGTCGACCCCTTCACCGCTCGCGTGATGCGGGACACTCCTGCCGACCTGATCAGTGTCGCGCTCGGCATCAACCTCGTGAACCTCGACGGCATGCGCCGCCGCACCTTCGTGCCGGCGGTGCACGGCTTCCTCGACACGATCCGCGAGGGCCATCCCGCGACGCCGCTGCTCCTCGTCACTCCGCTCTTCTGCGGGATCCACGAGGACACGCCGGGGCCGGGCGACGTCGATCCCGCGTCCTTCACGACCGGGGCGCCGCGCTTCGTCGCGACCGGCGACCCGGGCGACACCGCGAACGGACGGCTGACCCTGCGGATCGTCCGCGAGGCGCTGGCCGAGGTCGTCGCCGCGCGCTCCGACGACCCGGACCTGCGACTGCTCGACGGGCTCGCGCTCTACGGGCCGGACGACGCCCAGCGGCTCCCGCTCCCGGACGGCCTGCACCCGGATCCGGAAGCGCACGAGCTCATCGGCCGCCGGTTCGCGGAGCTCGCCTTCGGCCCGGGCGGGGCGTTCGCGCCGGAGCGCTGAGCGGCCAAGACGGAGCCCGGGCGGCCGTCCGACGCCCGGCCGTCGGTCGATCAGGATGTTGACGTCATCAGACCCTCGTGGAAGCCTGATGTTTGCGTGAACATGCGCGAAGTCCCCGGTGCAAAGGAGCACAGCATGACGTCTCGACCACGAGCGGCCGCCGCGGCGGTGGCCGCGCTGCTCGTCGCAGCACTCCTGGGAACAGGAGCGCAGTCGGCCTCGGCCGCCGTGGCCACGGATCCCGACGACGGAGTGCCGCGCACCTCGACGCCCGTGACCTACACCGACTACCCGGCGGTCCAGGACCCGGGCAGCACCGCGGCCGGCTACTTCCAGCCCTACTGGTACGACACCGACGGCCGCCACATCCAGGCGCACGGCGGCCAGATCGTCACCGTCGAGGAGGGCGGTCAGCAGGTCCAGTACTGGTACGGCGAGGACCGCACGAAGGGCTACTGGAACAGCCCCGGAGTCGCGGTCTACCGCTCCACCGACGGCCACAACTGGGAGAACAAGGGCACCGCGCTCCGCAGCGTCTCGGCTCCGGCCGACCTCGAGGCCCCCTACTTCGACGCGCTCTACGACACCGTCGACGACTCCGGAGCCCCTCGCGCCGACCGCATCGCGGAGCTCGACTACCACCTCGACACGACGCAGGCCTCGCCGAACACCGCCATCTTCGAGCGCCCCAAGGTCCTCTTCAACGAGAAGACCGGCAAGTGGGTCATGTGGTGGCACTCCGACGGCCGGACCACGCCGGGCGGCAGCACCTACGCGCGCTCGATGGCGGGAGTCGCCGTCTCGGACAGCCCGACCGGGCCCTTCACGCTCCAGGGCGTCTACCGCCTCTACAACCGCACGGACTACAAGGCCTGCACCACCTCCGCCGTTCCCGGGCAGGCGCGGGACATGACCGTCTTCCAGGATGAGGACGGCACCGCGTACATCTCCTACTCCTCCGAGGAGAACTACTCGCTCTACGTGGCGAAGCTGGACGCCGACTACACCAACGTCGAGCGGACCACCACGACCGACACCCTCGACGCGAACCAGTACTCGGCCGACGGGACGTACCCCTACGTCTTCGCCGACGGTGCGGCCGGAGCACCGGTGCGCGGCACCGACTTCCAGATCGTGAAGGAGTGCGGACACCTCGAGGCGCCCGCGATCTTCGCCAACGGCGGCAAGTACTACACGATCGCCTCCGGGGCGACCGGCTGGGCGCCGAACCCGCAGACCTACTACACCGCCGACTCGATCCTCGGCGCGTGGACCCGCGGAGTCGAGAAGGGCGACGCCGACGAGAACGTCGCCTACAACGCGATCCCGGAGGGCGGCGACGGCCTGCTCTCGATCGGCGACTCCCGCAAGACCACCTTCGGCTCGCAGTCGACGAACGTCCTCACCCTCGCTCCCGGGAAGTACGTCTACATGGGCGACCGGTGGAACGAGGGCAAGTCGGACTCGACCTACGTCTGGCTCCCGATGACGGTCGGTGAGAACGGCCGCCTCGAGATGCGGAACCCCGCTCAAGAGGACCCGGCGCGCTGGGGATCCGGCTGGAACCTCTCCTACTGGGACGACAAGGGGGTCGGCGACGGCGTCTGGTCGGTCGTGGACGCCCGTCTGCCGAAGCAGGTCCGCCGCGGCGCCGACATCGCCGCCGCGCTCCCCTCGACGGTCTCGGTCGCGAGCAACGGCTCGACCCGCGACGTCGCCGTGACCTGGGCCGCCCCCGGCCCCGCCGAGCTCGGCACGGTGCAGGTGACGGGTACGCTCGCCGCCGACGCCGGGTTCTCCTCCGGCCGCCGCTTCACCCGCACGATCGAGGTGGCGGAGCCGGGCATCGCGAACCTCGCTCCCGGAGCGTCCGTCGCGGTCTCGAGCCGCACGGACCTCGCCGGCAAGCTCATCGACGGCGACGTCAAGGGCAAGGGCTGGGACGACTGGTCCTCGGCCGGCTACCCGCGCGACAGCCGCCTCTCCTTCTCCTGGGGCGCGGCGCAGAACCTCGACTCGGTGACGGTCAGCACCTACAAGGACGGTGCGACCGCCACCTGGCCCTCGAGGATCGAGGTCGAGTACCAGGTGAACGGCGCATGGACGACCTCCTCGGTCGCCACCACCCTCAGCCAGGCCGCGACCGGATCCGCCCCGACGGCGATCCTCGACCTGTCCTCCCTGCCCGACACCACGGGCCTCCGCCTGCACCTCACCAGCGCGGCGAACACGTGGCAGTCGGTCTCGGAGGTGCAGATCTGGGGCACCGCGCCGCCGACGAACGTCTGCCGCGTCCCCGGAGCCGCGGTCTCGGCGTCGTTAAGCCAGACGAAGTACGCGACCCTCCCCGCGAAGAACGCCTGCGACGGCAACGTGAGCACCCCCTGGTCGACCTGGACCGACGGCACCTTCGCCGGCAGCGCCGAGTTCACGCTGACGAACACCGAGGCGCACCGCGTCGCCGGGCTCACCTTCACCAACACCGAGGGCACCCTGGCGTCGGTGAGCGTGGCCTACCGCGCCGAGGACGGCACCTGGAAGCCGACCACCGCGCAGAACGTCGCTCCGGCGGCGAACGGCACGCTGACCACGATCCCGTTCGCGGCGGTCTCGGCCACCGGCTTGAAGCTGACCTTCTCCACGCCGGGCTCGTTCCTCAAGATCGGCGAGATCGTCGTCCCCGAGGCGGCCGCCCCGGCGCTGACGGTGCCGGTGACCGTGACGTCGCGCTGCGTCGCCGGGAAGGCGGTGCTGACTGTCCTCGCCAAGAACGGCGGCACCGCTCCGATCGACGTCGCGATGGCCTCGGCCTACGGCTCGAAGACGGTCACCGCGGTGGCCGCGGGCGCGAGCGGATCGGCCGCGTTCACCACCCGCCTGGCGAGCATGCCGGGCAGCCAGGTGACGGTGACCGCCACGGCGGGCTCCGAGACCCTCGCGCAGACGGTGGCCTACCCGGCCCGCGTCTGCTGAGCGCACGGCGGCCGGTCTCCCGGCCGTGACGGAGGAGGGGGTGCCCGCGGGCGCTCCCTCCTCTGCGTGTGCGGCGCATCATCCGACGCGCAGGGCGAGTGCGGGCTCGATGTGCGCGGCTCAGGGCACCAGATGCCGAAGGACGTGCCGGGCCTGGGCGGGAGCGCCGTCACGTCGATCTCCGCGGGCGAGAAGGAACGGCCGCTCCCCCGCAGGCGCTCCCCGAGAAGGAGATCGGTCGCCTGATCGATCCGGCTCAGCGCCGCCTCGTCGAGGAGGTGGGCGCACGAGCGTGGCCGAGCCCCGCTGGCGCGCTCCGCGGCACTCCACCCGGAAGCGGGGGTGCAGAGCACTTCGCGCTCCTGGTAGTAATCACAGGCGGGCGCATCGCAGAGCCCGCAGAACTGGACCGTCCGTGACCCGCACCACCCGCGCTCTCGCCGCGTTCGTCCCGACGACGACCCTCGTGCTCTCCGTGGTGTTCGCCTCCGCCGCACTCGCGCCCGAGGCGATGACCGCCCCGGAAGCGGTGTCGACGCCGACCGCCGCCTCGCCCGCGGAGGATGCGGCGGCGACTGCGGACTCCTCCGCTCCCGGTGCGGGATCCGGCGCCTCCGACCGCCGCTCCTCGAGCCCCTCCTCCGCGGACCCCGTCGACCCCGCGCAGCCGACGACCGGCTCCTCCCCCGCGGACCGGCCCGCCACAGACCCGCCCGCCGCGGAC
>NZ_PSWH01000043.1:0-23047 GCF_002932105.1 Rathayibacter sp. AY1C1
GCTCTCCTGGCGCCGGCTGTGGGTGGTCCTGCCCTACCCGATCGTCTGGGTCGTCGTCGTGCTCGTCCGCGGAGCGACCGACGGGTGGGTGCCGTACGGTTTCCTGCTCCCCGAGAACGGAATGCCGTCGCTCGTCCTGCACGTCGCCGGGCTGACCTGCGCGGTGCTCCTCGCGGGCGCGCTCGTCTGGGCACTGAGCCGACGCCGCACCTTCCACCTCATCTAGTTGATGTCCCAGCGGAGTAACTTCTTGACTCAGCTCAGTTCACAGATCAGACACTCACCCGCAGGTAGGGGCGCTGACCGGCCGCGGCGATTGAGGCGAGTGTCGAAGCGAGATCCTCGACGAGGCGGTGCACCTGCTCGGGTGACCATCCCTCGAGCTCGGACGACGCATCCTCCCACTGCCGCGCTGCGGCGGCACGACCCGTCTCACCTGCGGCGTCTAGCGCGCCACCCAGGCCGGTGCTGACTGCGATGACGAAGCTCTCGTAGTCATCGGTCGCCGCAACCGGCTGGTACTGCGCCGCGGGAACCTCGAGCGCTGGTGTCGAGGTCAGGATGCCTTCGAGCTCCCAGAGTCCGGTCGGATCTATGTCGCAGACGAGACCGTCCGATCCCGACAGCGCCGCGCCCGCCTCTTCATCGGAACCAGCACCAAACACACTCGCAAGAATTCCCATAGCAGTCAGCGTCTCACATAGCACCCAGCGTCTCACGTAGCACCCAGCGGTGCGCATGTGGCGGGGGACACGCGGTCGTGCGGTGCTACCTCACCTACGCCGAGGAACCAGGTCCGCAGGCTTCGCACGGCGGCTAGCGGAAGCGGTGACCCACCGTTCGTAGCACTGGAACAGCTGAATCGCGCCGACGGCTGAGACGACAAATCCGATCAGAATTCCCATGAGCAGGACTGGGCTGAGCTGGCCCCCTGTCTGATTCAAATCTGCACGAACGCCGGCCTGAAACTGCAACAGCGAGCAGATCACGGCGATCACAACACCCGACGCGAGCAGGCTCGAGCCCTTGAGCACTTCCACCATGACCACCCTCGGTCGTGAAACTACCGCAGAGTCTCCCACCCGACACCGCCTCGACCCTTATGGAGATCGTTCAATGGGCCGCTGCCGGCGGGTGTTGATCTCAGTCGCGCTGTGCGTCGCGGCCGAGAGCAGGGCGACACCGCCCCCCGCCGGGCTGTCGCGTGCGGCGTCAGCTCAGCGATGCCAGGATCTGGCTGGCGAGTGGCAAGCGCGCTAGGTCTCAGGCGGGTATTCTCCGCGCGTGGACCTGAATGACCGATCGAGCGCGGAGTTGGAAGAGATGATCACGGCAGTGTGCCGTCGAGTGCGTCGACGAGCGCGGGCCAGTTTTGACTTCGGTCTGGCGGCCGGTCTCGCGGGAGGCCTGCTGCTGGGCAATCTTTTCTTCGGGGGCCCCTCCACGCAGGCTCTTACCCCGATTTCCGTCGGCTTGCTCGTCATTACGGCGCCGCTCGCGGTAATCGCTACCTACATGAACACGGTGAGGCGTGCCCCGGACTTACAAAGCATCCATGACCTGCAGGAGATTCTCTTGCGCCGAGAATCTGCTTCCTGAGCGCGCCAGGTCCACATCGAATCGTTAGGCTTCTCACCTGCTGTCTGGCGACCCTCCTCTCGGCCGCGGTTGTTAACCAGTAATAGGGTCGGCTGGTGGTCGTGCCGTGCCGTCATACTGAGCACGTGTCCATCAGTTCGCGGGTGTTGCGTTACGCATCCGCCTATGCGCTACTGCTCGTCGTCGTCGCGATCGTGTTGCTGAACACGTGGCCCGACTTGTGGGACGAACCACTCGTTCTCGTCGTCCTCGTTCCACTCATGATCATGGCAACGGCTTACCCGAGCTTGCGTCACCAGCTTCCTCCTGAGAGGAGCGTGCGCGAAGGGCAACAGGAGGGCCGTTCCATCCGCGCCGCTGCGTCCAAGGGCGCTCACTCCGCTGACCTAGAGCCGGACGAAGCGCCGGGGCTTTTCGACTCGCCCGCTCGCCAAGCACTCATGGCAGCAACAGTCACCGCCGCCGTGGTGATCGTGCTGGCTCTCATCAGCGTCGTGCAACCGGCGCTAGATCGAGGGTGACGTCACTGTCGCTCCTGGAGCCAGGAACGTCCCGTTACGGGATCGTTGACCGGCAGAGGGGGCGCTGCGCTATGTCGTCGCTCGTTCTTCCTTCGACTCGGTGATGAGCTCCTGCTTGCGTTCGGCTCTGAGCGCGACGACGGTTCCCGCGAGAGCGAGTGCGGCGGCTGCGGTGAAGAGGGCGGTGGCGTCCCACCTGTAGTGACGGATGGTGATGCCTGGTGAGGTCTCGCTGGCTGCGTAGGTGCAGGACAGGCCGAGCGGGTAGAGGATCTTCTCGCCCGACACGCGGCTGGAGTAGAGGTCGATCCCGTCGGGGTACTCGCTGTGCTGGCACTGCACGGCGGCCGGGTCCCAGCCGGTCTGGATCCAGCCGATCGTGTGGGTGAGGAGGGCGACTGGGGTGCCGATCACCATCGCGAGGATGCCGAGGGTCTTCGCGGTCCGCAGTTCCATCCCGTCAGAGTAGGGCGGACGCTACCCACCACGCGCGTCCCGAAAGGGGATCGGTGACCGGTACACGCAGACGCGACATCGAGCGCCGCGAAAATCCGCGGCGCTGAGTGTCCCGTTAGACCCGTCCGGTGATTTGTTCGGTAGGGGGGCGTCAAACGGGATACTGGTCGAATGGCTGAGCTGATCGGATACGCCCGCGTCTCAACGGACAGGCAGGACGCGCAGGCGCAGCGTGACGCGCTGCTCGCGGCCGGAGTGCCGGCGGAGCGGATCTACGTCGACGCCGGCCTCACCGGCAGCAACCGCGAGCGGCCCGCGCTGCGCGAGGCCCTGGCTGCATGCGACGCCGGCTCGACTCTGTTCGTGACGAAGCTCGACCGCCTCGCCCGTTCGATCACCGATGCGCGCGACATCGTGGACGAGCTCACGCGCAGGGAAGTGCGCCTGAACATCGGCGGGTCGCTGCACGACCCGAACGACCCGATCGGGCGACTGCTGTTCAACGTGCTGGCGATGATCGCGGAGTTCGAGGGCGACCTGATCCGCGCGCGCACGAAGGAGGGCATGCGGGTCGCCAAGGCGAAGGGCCGGCTGCGCGGCCGCGCGCCGAAGCTTTCTCCGAAGATCGAGGCGCACCTGGTCGCGGAGTACCGCTCCGGGAACTACACCGTCGCGGAGCTGTCGGAGCAGTTCGGTGTGACGCGCTCAACGGTCTACCGAGCAGTCGAGCGGGCGACCGTCTCGGAGTTCCGCGCGGTGGACGTCACGCTCCCGCTTCCCGCAGCGGAGTAGCCCTCAGTCGCGAGTGACCAAATGGGCATCTAAAGCGGCGTGTCGCGTCGCGCTAATCACAGCCACAGCTCTACGTTAATCACATGGCTACGACGCGGCGTCCCCGAGGAACGATGGTGGAACCCACCAACGTTGCCTGGACCGTCGAGAAGCAGGCGCGCGATCGCTTCAACGACATGGCGTCGCACGCCAACGTGTCGTCGGCGGTGTTCTTCGAGCGCCTGGTCGAGCACGTGCAAAGCGAGCTGACCGACGAGGGTGTTCCCTCGTGGTGGCCGTCGCAGCCGACCCTTCTTTCCGATGAGGAGCTGCCCATCGACACCCGTTAACGCATTAGGCCCGTCGTTCTCGCGACGGGCCTAGAAGCCTTGGCTTCCCACCTCGCACAGTTTGGCGACTCAGAGGTATGAAGCAGTCCCACCCAAGAACCGGTTACCAGCCGGGCCTTCGGTGTACCCGCCGGAACGTACCCGGAAGGAATGACCACATCGTAACAGCGGAGTTCGTCTCCGTGCACTCCCGACCCACCCTTTTTTCAGGGGAGCGGTCGGTCGAGCTTGCATCCGAGACGTCACAGGCGGCCGCGTCGCGGCCGAACAAATCGCGGTCGGGCTCGTGGAGCCCCGAGCCGGCACCGGGCGCCTACGCGCCGCTGCCGTGCTGGACGTCCGGAAGCGCGTGGTTCGACGCCGTGTTGGACGCCCTGGCAACGCCCGAAGGCGAAGCCGTGCGAGCGGCTGTGAAGGTCGCACCGCACACGCTGCTGCTCGTCGCTCAGGAGGACATGCGCTCGGCCGACGTCGGTACGGGACGCGGCGTCACGACAGCGCACCAAACGGTCGCGGACCGCCTAGGTATGTGCAAGAGGACCGTGCAGCGCGCCCGAGAGATCCTGCTGCTGTTGGGCCTCGCCGCAGTCGTCATCGAGGGCCGTTACCTGTGCGGCGGTGAGCGCGTTGCCGCGCAGCTCGCGCACGGTGGCCGCCAGCTCCGCATGGCTTCCACGCGGGCGCTCGTGATGCCCCGTGCGGCTGCCCGGCGCGCCGCGTGCGCGGCGCCGGCTCCGGTTCCGTCCCGCGTCTCGCAGGGCGGCCGGATCACCCGATCTGTGAACAATGTCCACCTACCCCGTAGGCGCCACGTTGCTCCTACAGCTCCAGTTAAGAAGATCCCACCAACGCGCGGTGAACCGCGCTCGGAAGCCGCTTCGCGGCAGCCCGGACGAGGGAATAACACACGGCGCAGCTCGATCGGTCGGCCGGCGGTTCCGAGACCCATCGAACTTCAACGCTTCGCAGCTGCGCTGGCTCAGCGCATCCCTTGGCTTGCTCGCGGAGTGCACGTCGGTCACGTGGTTGGGATGCTCGATCGGTCAGGGATCGACGTCTCCGAGTGGAGCGTCGAGGGGCTGATGTTCGCTATCACTGCCTGGCTGACGCGGGACGGTCGCCGCGTGCCGGACACGTTCACCAGTCGCAACGCTCTCGGGTTCTACGGCTGGGCGATCCGACAGGTCATCACAGAGCACTCGCGGTTCGACCAAGCTCGTCGTGACGCTGCGGCGGAGCGGGCCGCTGACCAGCAGCGACGCGCCGCCGAGCGAGCCGCGGAGGCTGCACGGCTGGCGAACATCGACCAGGACGAAGTGGATCGGGTGATCGCTCAGATGAAGCGCGATCAGCACGAGTACGAGCGGGCAGCTCGGGAGCGCGAGGCGGCACGCAAGCGCGCCGCCGCCGAGGCTCGCGAAGAACTTGCGATCCGTACCGCGGAGCTACGATCACGGGGCTGAGCACGCACCGAGGCCATCCATCCGATAAGCGGCGCGATGCCGGAGATGGGCAGCCGTCAGGAGTGCCCCGCAGGGGCATCCCGAAGGGACGCGGAGCGCTCTTGACGGGTGATCAGCGTAGGCAAGAGTGAAGCGTCGGATGGACGGCCGGACCGCAGCCGGCGCGATCAGCCCGGAAACGAAGAAGCCCCCGCGAGCTGTGCTCGAGCGGGGGGCTCCGACGCGAGCGAGGGGGTCGCTGCGTCACGGTCGACGTTACGTGTTCCGTCCTACCGCGGTGGGGGCTTGCGGGACCGACGAAGGCGATCGTACGGTCGCTCAGGCTGCGTCGTCAGTCGATTCCGTAGCGCTGTTTTCCGTCGAGTCGCCGGGTGCGCTGTCGCTCCCCGGTGAGCGACGCGAACGAGGTGCACGACCGCGGGACTGGTCGGGCCGCGGCACTCCGGCTGCGCGGAGTTCCTTCTCGGACCACCCGGTAGCGAGCGCATCGGCCCACGCCCTCGTGTGCCGACTTTGCGCGTCAGTGAGAGCCGCGCGTGCAGTGTCAGTGTCGTTCGCGGCGGTGACGATCGTGCGCACCGCTGCGACTCTCTTCTCGACACTCGCTTCGAGCAGCCGGCGTGCGGCGTCGGCGGCGTCCTCTGGGTTCCTCGTGTTGTCGCTCATGGGATCAGGCTACATGCCCAAATGGGCATCCGGAAGGCGCCGCAGCGTCGCCCATCCGGAGGCTGTTCCTTCCCGCGACGGGTGCCCGTTCGTGGAGCCGCTTTGCTGCACCATCGCTACGCTCGGGCAGAGCGGTTTTTGGAGCAAGCTGTCCGTTTACCGCTGGTAAATGGCTTGCCGGGCTGGCGCTGCGCTGGCTCCGGGTGCACACTAGAGGTGTGGTCCCCGCCGGGTGGCGGGTTCGCTGCGCTGGCAAGGGAAGGGCGGGTGGTTCGGGTGTCGGAGTCGACTCCTCGACGGTTGTTCGCTCGGAAAAGGCGCGAGAACGCACCCGAGGGGGCACGCGAGAAGTACTACCGCGTGTACGTCACCGCCGAAGAAGATGCGGCGTTGCAGGCTCGCGCAGTTGTGGCCGGCGACATCACGGTTCCGCGACTCTTGTTCGAGTCTGCGATGAACGCGCAGGTCCGCACGGACGCCGAGTGGAAGAGCGCAGTGGCCGAGCTGATGCAGGTTCGCGCTGACCTTGGCGGCATGGCTCGTAACCTCAACCAGCTCGCGCGGTTCGCCAACACCGAGGGGCAGTTCCCCGCACAGGTCGAGGAGTTCCGAGCGCAGTTCGCGGCACTTGTCCCGCAAATCAGCGCAGCGTGCCGTGCGGTGGCCGGCAAGTGATTCCTAACGTCACCTACGGCTCGCAGATGGGCGGGCTGATGACCTATCTCGCTGGCCCCGGTCGCTCGAACGAGCACACCGAGCAGCACCTGGTCGCTGGCGACTCCGCGATCATGGCGCTGTACGGCTACGAGGTGCTGGACCGCGACGCAGCTCTCGCGATCGCACGCGATCTTGACGAGCCGGCCGAGGTGTACGGCACGAAGGTCATGCGGTCCGTGAAGCAGTTCGACCGTGCGACGGGAGAGCCGATCCTGGATCCGTCGACGGGCAAGCAGGCCGTCGTGAAGCAGGACGCGCACGTGTGGCACTGCTCGCTCTCTCTCAGTGCCGAAGAGGGCACGCTGACGGATGAGAAGTGGGGAGCGATCGCCACCGATTTCGTGCAGCGCATGGGGTTCGCCGGCGACGACATCGGGAAGGCGAACGCGCGATGGGTCGCGGTTCGTCATGGCGCGTCGAAGAACGGCAACGACCACATCCACATCGCCGTCTCCCTCGTGCGCGAGGACGGGACGAAGGCGCACATCCCCTACGACAAGCGGCTCGCTCAGAAGGTCAGCCGTGAGCTGGAACGCGATCACGGTCTGACGCAGCTGCACCCCGAGGGGCGTGAGCTCGGAGAGCGCGGGATCGTCCCCGGAGCCCGCGAGGCGGCCCGCACACGCAACGCGGTTGAGCCCGACGTGCGCCGCCTCGAGCGCAGCGTCCGCGCTGCTGCATCGTCCAGCGTCGATGAGGGCGAGTTCGTGCGTCGGATGCGTCAAGAGGGGCTGCTGGTGCGCCCGCGTTTCGCGGTGGGCCGCAACGACGTCGTACAGGGCTACAGCGTGGCGCTGCGCCCCGAGAAGGACGAGCCCGTGCGCTGGCACGGCGGCGGGACCCTCGCGCGCGACCTGACCCTCCCGCGACTGCGCGAGGGGTGGCCGGACGAGCCGTTGAAGGCGACAGAAGCGGCCGAGGAATGGCGCGCGACGTCGAAGAACCCGTGGCGCTATCAGCCGGTGAACCCGGGCCGCGAGGTTGCCGAGCCCTCGCCCGATCTGTTCGCGAAGTACGCCGCCGACATGGACCGGTTGCACCAGTACATCAACTCCGTCGACCCGTCCGACCGGTCGACGTGGGCACACGTGGCGCGTGAGACGGCCGGCGCCTACGCCGCGTGGTCGAGGCGCATGGAACCCACCCCCGGACCGCTCGCGGACGCTGCGCGATCGCTCGCGCGGTCGGCACACCTGCGCGCCCACGAGACGCGACCGCGACCCGCAGCGATGCCCTCGAGCGCGCACACCACTGCGCTGATCCTGGCGGCCGCCGGCAAGAAGAAGAACGCGGCCGCTGAGCTGCTGCTGCTGCACCAGCTCGCCCGCATGACTCACGCGATCGCTTCGGCGCACAAGGCCGCCGGTGACGCACGTCGGATGAGCGAGCTGTCGCAGACGCTCCGCGGTCAGTTGACCGCAGTGCGAGACAGCTACACGAATCAGGACACCGCGAACAAGGCCGAGGCGTGGGAGGCCCAGCGGGCCGCTCTGCCGCCCGAGCTGCGGCAGTCGCGCGAGGCGGTCGCCGCGTCGTTCCCGACCGGGAGCCCGGTGCCGACCAAGCTCACGCCGCGCGAGCAGGAGAGCGCCGACGCGCTCCTCGCCAAGCGCGCCCGAGACGCCCGCGAGAAGCCCGGTCACGACCGCGGCGGACTCGACCGATAACCAGGCACGACAGCCATAGGGGGAGGAAGTCATGAGTGACGATGAGGTCGGCCAGGAGGTCGGTCAGAACGTTCGAGTAGCACTGACGATCGCGATGCAGATGGGCGAGAAGTTCGCCCGCCTGCGGGAGGAGTTGGCGCGCGACGCGCAGGCTCGATCGGCAGCTCAGGCGCGCGAGCTCGCTGCGCGGTTCGACGCCGAGCGGGGTGCCGCACGAGCAACGTTGCAGGTCGTGGACCGGCCGGAGTGGTGGGATCGCGCGAGCATCCAGGACGTCGCCCGCGTCGCGGAGACGGCTCAGGCGTGGAAGGGCCAGGACCCCATCGCGGAGCGTGCCGCGGCCGTCGTGCAGCGCGAGGTGATGGAGCGCTACGGCGTCGACACTGCCGTACTGCGCGACGCCGCCACCCGCGGAAAGTCCGAGCTGGATCTGGCGAAGGAATGGGCGGCCACGTCTGCGCCGGAGCACTACCACCGCCACGACGAGGACCGTCTCACCATGCAGGTCGGGGACCGCACGGAGCCGGACACCGGCGCGCAGCGCGCCCTCATCACCGACTACCGCGCCGCTCTCGCCGGCGACGTCGCGACTGTCGAGCTGTCGGTGGCCGAGGAGTGGAAGCGGGACACGGACCCCGCCGGGTTCCAGGGATACCGCGTCCAGACGTCGATCGACTGGAACGACGCCGGCCAGGTGTCCACGCCGGACCCCGCGACCGTCGCAGCCGCTCGTGCTGCACTGGTCGAGGAGTGGAAGGACGCTGTTGCTCCCGAGCGCGCGCGTGCCGGCACCGAACTGACCGAGGCGCAGGTGCTCATCGCTGAGGCGGACCGGCTCGACCGCGCCAACGACGCCCGATCCGACGCAGCAGCTCGAGAGGTTCCCGGCGCGGCCGACGTCGACAACGGCCAGGCCGTCATGGCTGCCGAGCTGGAAGCGCGCGCCAACGACTACGACCGCGATGCCGCCGCCGGCGGCACCGAGCACGCGAGCCCGGACGAGCTGCGCGAGCTCGCAGCCGACGCCCGGGCGCAGGCGCAGCTCTACCGCGACACCGCCCCCGCCGAGCGCCAGGACGCCGCTCAGAGCGCCAACGGCACCTCAGGCGACCCCACGACCCCGGCGTCCGATCCTCGTGCGTCAGCGGCGCGCGAGGCGGGCGAGGTGGCCTACGACAGCTCGGAGCGTCGACAGGCCACCGTTCACGCGATGGAGTCCAAGGGAGTCCCGCCGCACCTGATCGAAGCGCGGATGAGCGCTGACAGCGCCCACGCGACCCCGGCCAGCTCCGCGGTGACCTCGAAGGCGGCCACGAGCACCGTCCCGTCGACGCGGCGCACCCGCGGCCGCGGCCAGGGCGCCGACCGTGGGGACCTCAGCAGGTAACCGCCACCACGCGCGAAGAAGGGGAGCACCGACTGGTGCTCCCCTTCTTCTTTGCCGTTCAGGCGTTGGTGCCCGCAGGCTCTCCCTCGGTCGTCCGCTCGGTGTAGAGCGGCGGCTGACGGTCGGGCTCGAACAGGCCCTCGACGGGACGCTCGTAGGGCAGAGGTTCCCCGACCCGGTTCTCGTCCTGCGAGTCCGCGAACGGCCCGTCTGGGGAGAGCAGAGCGGTCATGTGCGGATCGCAGTGGTTGATCCACCAGGTGCTCATCCCGGCTTTCTCGTCGGCTCTGGCGGCCTCCCACGCTCGCCACAGGGCCTCGATGCGCTGCTGCGCCTCCGCGCTCGACCACCAGGCGGCTTTCCAGCGCAGTCCGCTGCCGGAGCCACCCCGGATGACGCGGCGCCGGTAGGTGCCGATCAGCTGCTTGCGCACGAACTCATCCGCTGACCCAAAGAACGTCGTCGGCTCCTCCTCTGCGCCCTCGTAGGGTCCCGGGGTGAGGTCGTCGTCGTCCACGCCGCCGTAGATGTCGCTCATGATCCCTCCACCGGGGCGAGCGGCCGGTCAGCGACCGGCGCCGGTGCTGGTGCTGCCGGTGCAGCGCCGCCGGGCTGGTTCCGCGCGATCGATGCGTTGATACCCGCGACGAACTCCTTGGGGCCGTCGAACCACGGCACCGTGCGCAGCATCGCTGCACGGGAGCCGGAGGACATCATGATCGCTCGACCGGTCTTGCGTCCCTTCCGCGGGATCGGGAGCGTCGCCAGCTCCGCGACGTCGAGGATCTTCTCTCGCTTCAACGCGGTGGTGGTCGAGCGCACGCCCTTGTTCATGCTCGCGGAGGTCGTCTCGCGGTCGTAGGTGCCGATCAGATCGGACACCATGCCCAGGAACTCCGGCTCGGAGATTCCGCCGGCGTAGAGCTTCACGTTCGCGGCCGACCAGAGCTTCAACATGCCCTCCTTGCCGAATACCCCGATGCCCTGCGACCAGGACTGGAACACCGACATGATCGGGATGCCCCGGGAGCCGTAGTGGCTGTAGAGGTCGGGGAGGTCCCGCCAGCGGCAGACGTTCGCGGCCTCATCGAGCACGCCGAGCATCGGCGTCTGCATCCGGCCGCCGGGCGACACCGCCGCCAGCTCCTCCGCCGCCTCGACCGTCGCGGCGGTCAGGGCGAGGACGAGAGGGCCGGCGCTGCCGGCGCCCTCCTTGGACAGGCTGTAGAGCGTCCCGGTCGAGCGCACGAACGCGGCCGGATCGAACTCCGGGCGCGGGTCGTTCTCGCCCTGCCGGTTCACCCACTGCCGGGTGCCGGAGTCCTTCAAGCAGGACGCCATGCGGCGGGCTGTCGAGTAGACCGATCCGCGCTCCCTGTGCTCGAGGCGGGAGGAGCCCTGCACGCTGCGTGCCATCAGGGTCCATTCACTCGCTGCGAGGATGTCGCCGGCCGTCTCGTCGCCCGGGGTCGTCGTCCACTCGTAGACGTCGGTGATCGGGCGGCCGTCGATCGCCGCCGCCAGAAGGAAGCCCGCGAGCAGTTCGCGGCCGGAGGGCTCGAAGTGCGCATCGGTTCGTGCGCCGAGCTCGCTCGACCCCGACGCGAAGTGCTGCGCGAGCTTGGCCGCCTTGGTGTCGTCGGTGACGTAGGACAACGGATTCCACCACCAGGACGCCGGCTCGACGGCGACCCGCTGCGGATCGAACACCCAGACGTTGCCGGCCTGCGCACGCAGGTCCCGCGTCGCATAGAGCACGTCCGGCTTGTTCGACGTCGTGACGACCGCGCCCGGCGCATTGGCGATTGCCGGGATGACGAACGACGTCGACTTGCCCACACGGGGACCGGCGAGCAGCAGCGTCATGTCCTCGAACGAGGCGTAGAGCGGACGGCCGTCCGTCAGCAGCGCCCCCACAGGGACGCCGAAGGAGTCGGGCACACCGAGACGCGCCGACTTCTGCTTGGCCTCCTTGCCGCGCATCTGACGCAGCTCGTTCGGCGTCGCCATGTGGCGGGCAGCCCAGTCGAGCGGGGTGCGGTGCTTGCCGCCGCTGGACTTGATCAGCAGGAAGAACACGACCAGCACGACGAGAACGGCGCCGATGCCGCCCGCAATCCACGTCGCAGTCGCAGGCCAGACGAGGCGGCCGCGGAACACGTCGACCACGACGCTGACGAAGTTCGAGGGGTCGGTGCTCATGTCGGGGTTGACCCCGTCCGCCTGCGATCCGACGCGAATCGCGATGTACAGCCCCAGGATCACCACGAGTGCACCGCCGGCCGCGATCGCTATCCCGAACCCGCCGCCGGCCTTCCCCGGCTCTCTGCGGCGGTTGTTGGTCATGCTCATCAGTTCGTCCTCTCGGTCGTGTAGATCGGGCCGACCCACCGCGGGGTCGGGTCGTCGTCGGGTGCCTGTTGCGTGGTGCCCCAGTGCACGAGGGCAAGACCGCGTTCTACGAACTCGATCGGAAGGTCCGCGGCGTGGAACTCATGCCAGGGCGAGCTGGTGACGCAGGACCACAGGTAGCCCTCGAACGCGAGGGTCGAGGGGCAGGTCATGGCAGCGCGGGAATCATCACGGCGGCGACGGTCGCCGCGCCGGCTGCGGTGAACAGCCAGCCGGCGATCGAGAGCGCGTGTGGCCGGGTCAACGTGCGTTGCGTCCAAACGTCGGTGCCCTGCACGACGACGTGGCACAGGCTGCCGAGGCCGAAAATCACGACTCCGACGAAGCCCAGCCAGAGGTTCACGGCAGGATCTCCACCACGACCGGATCGGTCGCCAGGGGCTCGTTCGCGCGTCCGGCGCGGGAGGTGGTGTGCCAGAGCTTGTTGGTGTCGTTGACGTCGAGCTCGGCGCTGGTCAGCTGCACCCGGATCGGAATACCGGGCCGGCCGCCCACCTTGATCAGGAACCGGCCGCGCCCGGGAGGCTCCGACTCATGTCCCGATACCGGGTCCCACGCGGGCGGGTCCTGCCAGCTCGTCAGCATCGCTTGTTCCGCGTTCGACATCGGCACTGCGGAGGTCAGCAGCGGCATTTCCGCGCCGGGGAGCCCGCCGCAGATCACCATGCCGGAGCGCTCCACGAAGCCCTTGGCCTTCATCTGATCCTCCTGGGAGGACAGGGCCAGCAGGTCGCTCATCGTGTGGCTGATCATCGCCAGGCCGACACCGCGGGCACGGTTCAGGCGGGTGAGCGCGTCGACGCGATCGACCATGCCCTTGCCCGCGCGCAGCGCCCGCCACAGCTCATCGAGGATCACGAAGTAGTGCCGGCGCGGTTCCAGCCCCGCTTCTGCGAGGGCGGAGGCGACGTTGACCGTTCCGAAGCCGGCGGACCAGCAGGCGAGCAGGATGCTGGCCTGCAGATCGCCTTCGGAGTCATCGATCGAGGACACGTCGTAGACGACGGGGCGGTCCCGGCGCATCGGGGTGGTGGTCTGGCGGGAGAAGATTTCGCCCAGCCGGCCGCCGGTCGTGAGGCCGATGAGGGAGGCTTCGAGGTTCTCGGTGATCGCCTTGTAGCGGGCGAGGTCGCCGCGGTCGAGGGCGACCTGGCGAATCTCGTCGGGCGCTGCCTGGATCACGGCCAGAAGATCCGCGAGGACGGGGATGCCCTCGTGCGTCTCGTCCAGGTACTTCAGCGCCCGGTCGATGATCGTCTCTTCCCGGTCGCTCGGCGGCTCGGAGCGGAGGATCGTCAGCAACGCGGCGATCATCGTGTGCCGGCGGCCGTGAGCGTCCGCGAGCACCTGCGACGCGAGGCGCTGCGATTTCACCGCGTGCTTGCGCTCCTCCGCCGAGTTCTCGCCGTGAGCGTCGAGCTCGGAGGCGCGCTCGAGGGCCTGGTCGGCGTCGTCGCGGAGTCGCTGCGCGGCGACCGTCGCCTCGCCCGGGTCGAGGATGTTGAGGTAGCCGCGGCCGCGGCCGAGGGTGATGACCTGGCCGTCGAGGGCTCGGATCAGGTCCACGTAGTCGGGCTTCAAGTCACCGAGGACCAGCGGGAGGGTGCCGTATCCGGCGAGCCCGGTCGCCATGCGGCGGGTGAGCGAGGACTTCCCGAGGCCCGGCTTGCCGAGGACGAACATCGACGGGTTGGAGATGAGCTGCGCCCGCTGGAACCAGCTGATCGGGTCGCACAGCACCGACGCCCCGGTGGCGAGGTTCTTCCCCAGCGGCACGCCGATCATGGGAGTTCCGGTGCCGACCGAGAACGGGTACAGCCCGCACACCTGCACGGTCGTTGCGCGGAACTCATCGGCGGGCTGGATCGAGACGGCCTGCCCGCCGCCACGTCCCAGCCACCCCGTCGAGGTCGGGCGCATCGGCCGGATCGGCGCGACGTTCTTCTCGACCTTTTGCTTGCCGCCCTGGTGCGGGATCGCCCGCTTCTTCCGCGACCGCTTCGAGGGCTTCTCGCGCGCCAGCGGTGATGCCGCAACGCGAGCCGCAGCAGCCTCCTCCTCCTCTTTGCGGGCTCGGCGGGAGCCGGCACGGCTGTACGTCGACGCCGACGCGGCCTCCGCCGTCGACGGAGCGCCGACCGCACCCGTGGGCACGGCCGTGTCGAACACGTCGACGTCGAGAGCTTCCTGCTCCTCATCGACTCCGCCGGCGCCGGTGGGCAGCTCGTCGGCGTCCGTGGAGACGTCAGCGGGCGTCTCGTCGCGGTGGCGAGAGAAGAACTTGGTGCTGATGATGCTCACTGGGAACCTCCGGCAGTGATCGGGGCGGGGCGGTGGGACTTAAGCGGGGACGGCACCGGACACTCGCCCGGTGCCGTCCCCTGCGCGCTCATCGAGGTCACAGCGCTTCTCGGACCTCGTTGGGGATGCGCAGGTGTCGCGGGAGGACCAGGCCGAGCGGGAGCGCGGCGGCGAAGGCGGAGTCCTGCGATCCGTAGGCCGGTCGCATCCGCAGCCGTGCGGCGGAGGTGAGGGAGTCGACGGCGGCACGCGCTTCGGGCTCCTGCGTGCGCTGCATCGTCGTGGCGGTGACGATCAGGCCGAAGTTCATCAGCCCGGCGCCGGAGGCTTCCTCCGCGGCTGTCGCCTGCGCCGAGCGCGTCGAGAGCGTCGAGCGGGCGGTCGGCTTGGTCGACGCGGAGGAGTTGAACTGCGCGGCGTTGAGGTCTGCCTCCACGAGCGCTGCGGCGCGGGCGGGGTCGATGGGGCGGTAGAGCAGGGTGACGCGCTTGCGGGCGATGTCGCGGTGCGGGGCGAGCAGGCGGGCGAGGATTCCGGCCTGTACGACGCCGCGCGGCGGGGCGGTCATCGTCCACGACGTCGACACGGCACCGTCGTGCCGGTACGAGTCCCAGTGTGCTTCTGCCGCGGCGGGGCCGACGTCGGTCCAGGACAGGTCGGCCGTCTCGCCCGCTGCGCGGGCCTGGTCGATCAGGACTGCGGCGTCGGGGTCGTAGGCGGTGCGGATGACCTCGCACAGCTCCTGCGCGTTCAGAGGCCGAGCAGCGCCGGCGCCGGTTGCTGCGAGGGAGTTCGTCAGGCCGGGAATGCGCGCGGAAAGATCCGCAGCCACTTCCTTGGCGTTTCGGCGCTTTCCGCCGATCCGAGCCGTGGCCGTGAAGGTCAGTGCGATGTACGCGCGGATGGTCGCGGAGCCGACCGGGTAGCTGTCCACGACCTCAGCGAGCATCGCTCGAGCGAACAGCGGGGCGTCGGGGTCCATCGACCCTTCGACCTCCCCGCGCAGCCGGGTGCCGGTGTCCGGAGCCGTCTCGACAGTGACGGAGGCGGCTTCGATACCGGGCTCGTCTCCGAGGTTGGCGAGCCAGATGCCGTACTCCGCGACCTGGTTGTTGATCTGCTCCTGATCCACCAGCGCGGCGCCGTCCGGCTCCGTCGCCAGGACCACGGTGAAGTGCTTCGTCATGGGGGTGCTGATCAGGGCGAACCGGCGGCCGTGGGAGTCCTCGTGCTCGGTGAGCTGCGAGGGTGCGGCCAGGCCAGGCAGCTGGAACGTCCCCCACTTCGCGCGGCCGATCGGGCCGGAGCGGTAGATGTTCGCTCCCTTGCTCTTGGTGCGCCACCAGTTCACGCGGACCACCGTCCTTCCTAGGGCTGACTGCCCGTGCTTGTCCTTGACCGAGACGGTCAGGAGGATGCCGCCGAAGATCCCGGCGACGATGAGTGCCGGCCCGAGGCCGGCGAACATGGACGCGACGATCGAGGACAAGATGCCCACGAACATCACGAGGGTGGCGAGCTGCCCGAGCCCGCCGAGGCCGGCGGTCTGGGGCTTTCGCCAGTTGCCGTAGGTGCGAGCCTTGACCGGCTCGGGTGCGGTAGTGGTCATGGTCTAGCTCCCGTTCTGGTTGCTGCCGGTGGCGTCGTCGGTGGCCGACTTCACGGCTCCCGCCGCGTGCTTCGCGCCTTCGGCGGCCTTCATCGCGACGGCGACGCCGGCGCCGATCGGCCCAGCGGCGGCCACGCCTCCCGCGGCCGCTCCGCCTCCGGCTGCCGCTCCGGCACCCGCTCCGGCACCCGCTCCGGCACCCGCTCCGGCACCCGCTCCGCTTGTTGCAGCTCCCGCGCCGCCGGTAGGCGCCGCACCCGCGGCACCCATCCCGGATGACGACGCTGGCGATCCCGGAGAGGAGTTACTTCCGGTCGGTCCGTTCGTCGACGAGCCGCCGCCTCCGCCTCCGGACTTTCCGCCCCCGTTGCTAGCCCGGATCGCACCGGTGGCAATGTCTCCGGCTCCGCTCACCGCTGCTGCGCCGAGCAGGAGTCCTGCGCCGCCGCCGCCACCAACCGAGGCGATAGCAGGAACGAGGAAGCGCATCAGCGCAGGTAGGGCAATGAGCGCGATCAGCATCAGTGCGAGGCCCGTGACAATCTGGAAGAGGCCAGTGCCGTCCGACTTGAACAGGTCGGTGCCGGTCATCCGGAACGCGATCGCGTAGACGATCGCGGCGGCGGGCTTGTAGAGGATGAAGGCGAGAGTCCAGGCCATCGCCTTCTTGAACCACTGCTGACCGATTTCGGTGTTCGTCGCGGCCGCGGCGATGGGGAAGATGCCGGCGAGGACGACGAGCATCGCGCCGCGGAAGATCATCAGAGCGATCTGGATATAGGTCATCAGGACGGCGAGCATGCCGAGGAAGAACAGACCGATCAGGCCGATGGGCGCGGTCGCGGTGAGGCTGATCATCGCGAAAATGTTGGTGCCGAAGCAGTTGCTCTCACCGTTGGTGACGTCGCAGTTGGTGGAGTTGTTGAGGATCCAGATGGAGAAGGCGTCTCCCGCCTGCGTGGCGAGACGGATTACGACGAGGCCGGCCCCGGCGACAGCGATCAGCGTCAGCACGGAGCGGGCGAGGGTGCGCAGCTCGCCCGCGCGCTGCGTCCAGACCATGCGGCCCGCGGCGACGAGGATCGAGAGGATTGCAAGGCCGCCGGCGTACCACTCGAGCTGCCCCTGCACCCAGCCGACCACGCTCGAGGATTCATTGAGGTGCATCGCCAGCGGGAGGAACCCAGCTACGAGCGCGGATGCCGAGGAGAGCAGGAACACGGCGAGGATGATGACGCCGATGCGGCCCATGTGCGCCTCGCCGTCGCCGTGGCGACGACGGCTGCTCATCATCACGCCAGCGATGATGAGCGACATGACGGCGAGGCCCGCGGCGACCCACGTCACGTAACCGAGGATCGTCTCGAATGCCTCAGGCAACGGCGGGGTTCCGCCGCCGTTGACGCCGCCTCCCCTGTCGACCACGGTCACCGGGGAGGGGACGTTCACCCAGAGGGTGCCTAGCGAGACAATCGCTTTGCCGTAGCCCTCGAGGATGTTGTTCACGAATTGCTGCAAGGCATCGTTCGATGCCTGAGAGACGATTTCACCGAGGCCCTGACCGGCCTGGCATCCGAGGTCCCAGAAGTCGCAGGGGGCGTCCGTAGCGGCGGCGGGGTTCACTCAACACCCGCCCATGGCACGTAGCCACCCAGGCTCTGCAGGGTGACCGGGCGGTAGGAGCTCTGGCCGTCGTCGGTGAGCTGGACTTTCCAGTCGCCCTCCGACCAGCGCAGCTCCGTTGCGATACTCATCTGTACTCCCGTGTTCAGGCGGAACGCGATATCGATCGTCGCGGCGTCGCCGGTGTAGGCCAGCGTCTTGAAACCGATGATCTGAGCGCTCAGTCCGTTGCTTGTGTTGGAGCTCTGGCGAGCCATTGCCGCATCGCGGCCAGGCCCGGGGACCGAGAGCTTGTCGGTGATGGAGTCGCCAAGGCTTCCGTTGGTACCCATCGCCCAGATGTTCGCCGTGGCGAACAGGGCACCCTCCACCGTGTGCGCGTAGCAGCGGCGGAGCCCGTCGCTGTCGGTCACACCCGGGCCGACGTCGGCGCCTCCGGGAGCGGCCATCGTGCCGACGATGGTCCATTCGGTCACGGGGGCGGCGGTGAGGGTGCCGCTCTCTTCGTACCCGGGAAGTCCGCAGACGCTTGCGGCGTCCGCGTCGGCCTCGGGCGTCGCCGCGCTCGTCGGCGTCGCGGTGGTGGCGGGCGCGCTCTGCTGCCCGCCACCACCGCCGAGGGACGTGACAGCGAGCAGAATCGCCGCCAGTACGAGGACTCCGAAGATGATCGCTCCGAAGATGAATCCTCGACTGGTGAAGGGGCTGCGGGATCCCGTGTCGCTCATGACGTCGTGCCTTTCGTTGATCGGTTGGTTTCCCCGGGACGCTACGCGCCCATCAGGAAGCCAACGATCGTGAACGCGGCGGACACGATGATCACGCCGACGAGCAGGCGGCCGAGCCAGCCGCCGATTTCTCCGCCTTCGCCGCGGCGGGCGGAGACGGTCATGGTGACGCCGAGGATGATCAGGCCGACGACGGCGACGCCGAGGCCGACCCACTTGGCCCAGCCCATGACGGTGGTGAAGGCCTCGAACCCGGGGGGCATGCCGCCGGGGCCCGGGTCGGGCACGACACCGGCGAGGGCGCCGGCGGCGGTGATCAGCTCGGAGGAGAGAGCGAGAACAGACATGGTGTGCTCCGTTTTCTTGGTTGGTGGTGCGGGGTTATCGGTGCCGCCGGTTGGGGCGCCGAGAAGGTCCGGTTATCCGGCGAGGGTGAGAGGGGCGTCGGTGAAGCCCATGTCGAAGTGCAGGTGGTTCGGGGTGTCGTAGAACCCGCCGATGTTCGTGTAGTGGGTCGAGCGGCACTGGATCTGGCCGGCCCGCGAGCCGTTCGGCACCTGGGGGTCGAGGACGCTGAGCAGCTGCAAGGCGTTCGCGTCGCAGCCCGTAGTGGCGGTGCCGTTGAATGCGGTGAAGTCCACCGCGTGACCGCCGCCGTCGATGTAGTGGGAGGAGGCGGTGCCCGCCCCTAGCCCGGTCTCGTTCGTGCACTTGCGGTTGAGGTCGGAGACGCCCACCGTGTCGAACGTGTTCAGCGCAATGGTGATGATCTGGAGGATGCGGACGTCGAGGCCGCAGTCTGCCGACGCGGTGCCCGCGGCGACGTCGCGGACCTGCTGCGCGTAGCGGTCCTCGAGGAAGCGCAGACGCCCCTCATCCATCGCCTTCACGAGGCCCTGCGCGAGAGCTTGCGCATCGCCGGAGATAGCCGCGCATCCGGCGGCCACGGGGGGCGGCGTGGCCGTCGACGTCGACACGGGCACTGCGGCCCCGGTCGTCGCGGCCGGGGTGCTGCCGAGGCCGTTGAGGTAGGTCATGATCTCCACGGCGTCGGCGCGGTACTTCGTGTAGTGGTTCGGGTCGGCGTTGCGCTGGACTTTGTTGATCGCGATGGAGGGCTCCATCGTCTGCCAGCCCTCGACTGCCACGAGGCGGTCGTAGAAGAAGCCCGCGGAGGTCGTGGGGTCCATGCGCTGCTCGACGGTGCCCCAGCTCGACTGCTGCTGGAACAGGCCGATCGAGTCAGCGACCGAGCCGTCCGGGTTGATCGCCCCGTCCCCGTAGTTGATGTTCACCAGCGAGGACTCACCGATCGCCGTCTGCACGCCGAGCGTCTGCCCGTCCGCGCCGAGGCCCTTCGCGGCCCCGGCGTTGACGATCAGGCCCGCGTTGACGAGCTGATCGTGGCCGTAGCCACCGACTCGAGCATCTGCCGGGATCGCGGCCACGTTGACCGGTCCCCCGCCCGGCAGACATGCCGCAGCGGCCGAGCCGCCGAAGAACAGCACCCACAGGAGCATCGCGATCGCGACGACGGGCACCATGATCGCTGCCAGCACCCCCACTCCCCCCTTCGCCACCGGGTTACTCCGATGCCAAGGGGGTGATCTGCTCGACAGCCCACGGAGAGGTGTCGAGGGGGCGGTGCACGTACACCGAGTAGTCGCCGGCATCCGTGGGGACCAGGACGCGCGAGGTGTAGGCACCGTCGGTGTCCCGAATCTGCGCGGTACCGGTGACGCCCGTGCAGGGCACGTTCGCCGGGTCGACGGTTTCGTAAGCAACCGCCGCAGCCTGCGACAGCACCGGGTACAGCTCAGCGATCCACGTGTCGTAGTCGAGGGACGGACGACAGAACAGTGTCACTGCGCGGGTCGCGAGAGCCGTCGAGTCGGTTTCGGCGGCCGGGTCAGCTTCGGCGTCGTGGTCGTGCGGCACCGACTCGGCATCGGGCGTCTCCTCAGCGGATGCATCAACGGAGGGCGTGGCCGATACAGAAGGAGTCGAGCCTGAGGACGTTTGCACCGCCGGTTCGCTGCTCGAGCAACCCGCCAAGGCGAGCCCGACTGCGACGGCGACCGCGCCGAGCTGAACGCTGTTGCGCTGCCGTGTGTGCTTCATGCCGGTGGTCCCCTTCATCGCCGTGAGCACCAACCTAGACCAGAACTGCCCGTTTGGACACTCGAAAGTTGCCCAAATGGGACACTGCCTGTCTACACTGACGGCAGGCGACACCCGCCGACCTAGAATCGTGGTGTGGAGGTGGACTCAACGAACGTCAATGCCGCAATAGGCGAGGCCGTCAAGAGCGCCATCTACGAAGCCGGTTTCAACGTGAAGGCCGCGGCCGAAAGAGCCGGCCTCCCCTATCGGACCGTCCTTCGCTACATCAAGGGCGAGCGAGATATGCCGGTACCGGTACTTCTTGCCCTCGTGCACGCCACCAACGCCGACCTGGATGCACTCGTGAAGCAACTTCGCGGGCGCGTAGCCTTCAAGGAGTTGGTTGGCTACGTCGTAGACGGAAACACCACGGGTGAAGAATCCAGCGCACTCCGGCCCGCCGAACTGGCGCGCCGTCTCTCGCTCGTTTTCAACTCACGTGGCCTCGATGCGACCTCTTCCCGCACCAAAATCTCCGAGATCCTTCTCCTCAGCGGGGCCTCGATCGACCGCCAAGAATGGGGCCTGCTCATGACCGGGCAACTCCCCTCCGCGCCGAGAGTCGACGTACTCTTCGCCGTGGCCGAAGCACTCGACATCGACCCTGACTACCTACTTCGCGACGATCCCGAGCTGGTCGAAGCCGTGGAGGCGCGGCTGGGATTCGACGGTGCCATGCGCACCCTCGGCATCGAGCGCGTCGCTGCGCGCTCCCTCGGCACGATTGAGCCCGCCGAGCTGCGCGGCATCGCTGCCGTCGTCTCCGAAATCGTCACTGAGCTGCGCCGCTAGCGCACGCTCCGCCCCGCCGGGCTCGCAGCTTCGCCGTGCGCGCAATGCCGTCTAAAGTGGATGAGCTTGTCCCGGCCAGGCGAACGGAGTCCACCTATGGCGTCAGACTCCACGGAACGAGGCCGCGGCCGGTGGCGGATGCTCCGCCGCAACGGCCAGGGTCGCAGCGGCTCCATCGTCCAAGCCGCCGACGAGTTCGTAGCGCAGCTCGCCCTTCCCGCGGCCGCGACGTGGGATGACCTGCAAGCGGCTGTCGAGAAGGTCTACGGCAAGCCCATCTACTTGATCGCCTCCGCCAGCACTGCCCTCAAAACGGTCACCGGCTTGTGGATCGACGCGGCCGAGTTCGGCACCGTCGTCTGCCGAGAGAGCGACGAGCTGCACTACCAAAGCCAGAACGCCTGCCACGAGCTCGCTCACATCCTCTTCGTCTACGCTCCCGACGCCTGGTTCAGCGAGCAGATCCCGCGCCTGGTGCACCCCGACCGCAGGGCCGGCGCCACGCACCTCTGCGCGCCTACCGACGATCCGGACAGTGTGGAAGCCAAGGCGGAGATTGCAATCGAAGAAGTAGCCTTCGCCATGGTCCGCCGCATCCAAACACTCAATAGGACGAGCGAAGAAACGTATTTCGGATGATCCAGCAGGTATGCCTCGCGCTCCTCATCGCCCTGGTGATGGTGCGCGCGCCCCGTGCCATCGCGTCACCCGCCGGTCGCCCCGCGTTCTGGGCCACCGTCAGCGGCATCGTCGCCCTCTCCACCTACGGCTGGCCAGTCCCGTTCGACACCTACGACACCCTGTTGGGTGGATCCAACGTGATCACCCTCGTCCGCGACCTCGCGGCCACGTCCGCATTCTGGTTCTTCCGTGAAGCTCTCGGACGTCGCGCCGGCGGCGAAGGCCGCATCGGCAGCCGGTGGGGCCTCGCCCTCATGTTCGGCTCTTACATCGTCCCGTTCCTGCTCATCCGCGACCGCGGAGACACGAGCAAGGACTTCATCATCGATCGCCTCGACCAGACGGCCGTGTGGCTCTACGGATCGGCCTACATGGCGACTCTCGTGTGGTTGTCCGTCTCCTCGATCATCAACGCGCGCCGCAACTGGCGCGGAGTGCAGGTCGTGTTCACCACCGGCTTCGCCGTGACAACCGTGGGATGCCTGATCGAAATCGGCTTCCTTACCGCCTCGCACTTCGGATACGGCGGAGACGCCTTCCGCTACTCCGCATGGAACGCTGCAGAGATCCCCTTCTTCCTCGGGCTGCTCATCATCATGCTGGGCATCGGATGGACCGCGATCGTTCTCCCCATCCGCCACCGCCTCGTCGTCGCTCGCGCGTCGCGCTACGCCGTCCGCCACAACCTCATCGAGCGGCCGACCATCACCACCTATCTCGGAGAGCGCCGACTCATCGCTCACGCTCAGCAGGTGCTCGTGAGCACCAAGAACGCTCAGGTTCGAGGGGACATCGACCTCACTCCCGCCGCGTGTGCTGCGCTCGAGCGCCTGCGGGCGCTCATCTCGCCCGACCGGGCATTCACCCCTCGGGTCATCGGCGGCAACGGCATCGGGAAGGCCGCGTAGCCCTCGTGGGAGCCCTCTGGATCGCGATCCCCGCCGCCGTCGTCGGTGCCGCCGGCGCCGGGATCGTCGCGACCGTGGCCGGCCGCGTCATCCGACCCCAGCGCAGCAAGCCGACACCAATCGCCGCCGTTCCGGCGCCCGATCGCATCGTGCTCGCGCCCACGCCGATCACCAAGCAGGACGGTACCCTCGGGCTGCTCTACGACGACGAATCTCGGCACGCTGTTCTCGGC
>NZ_PSWH01000044.1:0-21839 GCF_002932105.1 Rathayibacter sp. AY1C1
GCGGGTCAGAGGGCGGTGAGCACGAGCACGACGAGCTGCTCCGGATCGAGGACGGGGGCCTGGAGCCCGACGGTGCCCAGCACGCGGCCGCGGAGCGCGGTCCCGTGCTCGGCCCAGCCGAGCGGCGACTGCCCGGGGCCGCCGAGCGGCGACGTGACCGGGGCGAGCGCCACGGAGTAGGTGCGCTCCGGATCCAGGCCCGGGAGCGTGATCCGGCCGGGCGGGTAGGTCTCGCCGGTGCGCAGCTGGGCGAAGGTGAAGAGGGCGGCGGAGCGGTCGGCGGCGACGACTCCGGAGAGCGAGGCGGCGTCGTCGGCGAGGTCGGCGCGCACGACCGTCCCGGTGTGCAGCAGCGCCCGGTGCTCGCGGTGGAAGGCGACCCAGGCGGTCAGCTCCTCCTCGACGGCGGGGGCGAGATCCGAGACGTCCCACTCGATGCCGAGGTGGCCGGGCAGCGCGGTGCCGGCGCGGAAGGCGAGCGAGTGGGTGCGCTGCGTCGAGTGCGACCGCGGCCCTCCGATGTGCTGCCCCATCAGCTCGGGCGGCACCACCAGCTGGGTGAAGGGCTGGATGGTCTGCCGCTCGAGCGGGTCGATGCAGTCGCTCGTCCAGATGCGATCGGTGCGGGCGAGGATCCCGAGGTCGACGCGGGCGCCCCCGGAGGCGCACGACTCGATCTCGACGCCGGGATGCCGGGAGCGCAGCTCGTCGAGCAGGCGGTAGAGCGCGAGCACGTTCTCATGGACGGCGGAGCGACCGGTGGCGGGCGAGACCGCCTCGATCACGTCGCGGTTGTGGTCCCACTTGAGGTACGCGATCGGGTACTCCGTCAGCAGCGCGTCGAGGGCGTCGAGCACGTGCTCGAACGCGCCGCGCTGCGAGAGGTCGAGGACCTGCTGCTGCCGCCCCGAGGCCGGGAGGTGGCCGGCCGGGCCGAGGATCCACTCCGGGTGCGCGCGGGCCAGGTCGGAGTCGGGGCTGATCATCTCGGGCTCCACCCAGAGGCCGAACTGCATGCCCAGGCCGGTGACGACGTCCGTCAGCGGAGTGAGGCCCTCCGGCCAGACCGAAGGGTCGACGGTCCAGTCGCCGAGCGCCGCGGTGTCGTCGCGGCGGCCGAGGAACCAGCCGTCGTCGAGCACGAAGCGCTCGACCCCGATCCGCGCGGCCCGCTCGGCGAGGGCGGTGAGGCGAGCGAGCTCGTGGTCGAAGTAGACGGCCTCCCAGGTGTTGAGGGTGACGGGCCGCGGAGCGACGGGGTGCTGCGGGCGGGCGCGGAGCGACGCGTGGAACCGGGCCTGCAGAGCGCTGAGCCCGTCGCCCCAGGAGCCGTAGGCGACCGGGGTCTCGTAGCTCTCGCCCTGCGCGAGCTCGATCTCGGCGGGCCGCAGCAGCTCGCCGGCCGCGAGGAGCGAGACGCCCTCGACGGTGCGCTCGGCGCGGAGCGAGGTGTCGCCGCTCCAGCCGAGGTGGACGCCGTGCACGAGCCCGCGCTCCCAGCCGAAGCCGGGCGTGCCCGCGGCGAGGAGGAGGGTCGCGTCGGCGCCGGGGCGGCCGCGGCGGGTGCGGCGGGTGTGCTCGCCGATGGTCAGCGGGCGGCGCTGCGGGTGGCGCTCGCGGAGGTGGTGCCCGGTGGTGTCGAGGATCTCGCGCGCGGTCGCGGGGAGCGGGAAGCCGAGCTCGAAGCGCTCGAGGCGGAACGGGCGGGCGTCGAGGTTCTCGACCCGGGCGCGCTGGGTGAGCAGGCCGGCCGCATCGACCTCGAGGTCCACGGTCAGCCGGACGCCCGCGCCCGTGGCGACGGTCCGGAGGGCGGAGCCGAGCGCCTCGATGCTCTCGACCTCGAACCGCTCCGACGCGGCCGCGCGCTCGTGGGTGCCCTCGAAGGTGGGGGCGTGCTGCCAGCCGTCGGCCTCGACGGCGACGAGGCCGAACGGCGCGAAGGCGTCGAGCCCGCCCGAGACGCGCTGGGGGAGGGCGGCGTCTGCCAGGGCGGATAGTTCGGCGGCGGAAAGATCTCCGAGCGCGGCGCCCCAGTGCACGATAGTGGGGAAGGTGACGAGGCGGGCGTCGACGACGACGCTGGTGCCCCCGTCCTGCAAGTGGAAGAGGCGCGATTCCCGGCCGGAGAGGGTCACGGAGTCGTTCGTGGGGGCGATGCTGCGGTGCATGGCTTATTTCTAGAGCAGAAGTAATAGGGGTGTCAAGAGCGGCGCGAGTGGCCGGATCTGTTCCTGGGGCGGCGCGCTACCGGTAGCTTTCTACCAGGCCGGAAAGAAGGAGCCCCGTGACCGACACCATCGTCGCCGAGGACGCCTCCGGGAGCTCCTCCGAGCTCCTGGCGCGCGAGGTCCTGATCCACGGTCCCGTCTCGCGGGCCGAGCTCGGCCGCCGCCTCGGCCTCTCGCCCGCCAGCCTGACCCGGCTCGCGCGCCCGTTCCTCGACGGCGGCCTGGTCGTCGAGGGCCCCGAGCAGAGCACCGGAGTCGGCCGCCCCGCCCGGCCGCTCGACATCCGCGCCGACGCGCTGAGCTTCGCGGGCGTGAAGATCACCGGCACCGAGGTCCTCGCCGTCCGCACCGACCTGCGCGCGCGCACCGAGCGGGAGCTGGTCCGCCCGCTGCCGGGCACGGAGCCCGCCGACGTGATCGCCGCGATCGTCTCGGTCGTCGACGAGCTCGGCGGCCCCTCCGCCTTCGCCGGCCTGGGCGTGACGCTCGGCGGGAGCATCGCCGCCGACGGCCGGGTGAGCCGCGCGCCGTTCCTCGGCTGGCGCGACGTCGACCTCGCCGCTCCGCTCTCCGCTGCCCTCGGGCTGCCGGTCGCCCTCGAGAACGACGTGGTCGCGCTCACGGGAGCCGAGCACTGGTTCGGGCGAGGCCGCGGCATCCCGCACTTCGCGGTGCTCACCGTCGGCGCGGGCGTGGGCTACGGACTGGTGGTGCACGACCGGGTGGTCGCGCCCCCGGAGGCGGGGCTCGGCCTGGGCGGCCACTACCCGCTGGATCCCACCGGGCCCGTCTGCGAGGCCGGCCACCGCGGCTGCTCGACCGCGATGCTCAGCCTGCCCTCGCTCCTCCGCCAGCTCTTCGTCGCCACCGGCCGCGAGCTGAACCTGGCCGAGGGCTTCGCCGCCGCTCGCGCGGGCGACCCCGGTGCCGAGCGCATCCTCGCCGACTCCGGCAACGCGCTCGGGACGATGATCGCCGCGATCGGCAACCTCTCGATGTCCGGCACGGTGATCCTGGCCGGGGAGGGCGTCGCCCTCTACTCGGAGCAGGCCGCGGTGGTGGACGCCGCGATCGCGGCCACGCGCGACCCGGACGCTCCGCCCCTGGCGCTGCTCGTCGACGACGGCGGGCTCGTGGAGTGGGCGCGCGGCGCGGCGGCCGTCGCGATCCAGCGGCTGCTGCCGCGGATCGCGCTCGGGACGCTGGGGTAGCGGGGCTCCGCGGCGCGCGGGCGCTCGGGGTGCCGGGTCTCCGCGCCCAGTGGGCCGTCGGCACGCTCGCCCGGCGGGTCTCAGCGCCGCGGAGGCTCGGGATGTCGGCCCGGCGGGTGTCCGCTCCGGGCGGGTACCGGGACGCCGGCCTCGCGGGCTAGACGCCGAGCGCCGAGCCGGGCAGGTCGCTCTGCAGGCCGTCGACGATCCGGCCGAACGCCGCGATCGCCTGGTCGTCGCCGAGACGGCCGGAGTCGACTCCTCCGGCGATGCGCAGGACCTCGGTCCGGCGCTCCGCCCGCTCCACCGCGTCGAGCCCGGAGGCCCCGATCGCTGCGGATGCGCGCACTCGCGCGACGATCGTGCCGACGTGCCATCTGCCGCGTGCCATCTGTCTCCTCCTGAAATCCCCGCCTCTCTTCGGAGCGGACGCACACCCGGATGGGTGCGCGTCCCCGGGTCCTCACCCCCTGTCGCTCCGGCGATGCGTCACGAACGGTCGTCATCCGCCCGCCGTGGCGACCGTTCGTGACGCATCGATCGAGCTGGGGAGGCGGAGCGCCCGCTCGCGGAGAGGGGGCCGGGGCGCCAGACTGACGGCGAGCGGAGGGAGGCACGATGCGACGCCTCCGCGCCCTCGCCGCCGCGGTGCCGCTCGGGGCGCCCCGATCGAGGTCACCGCGGCCCGCCTCACCGACCCGCGCCTCGCCGCCCCGCTCACCTGGACCGGCGGCACGGGCGTCCCCGACGGGACCTCGCGAGACCTCCGCGTCGACGTGCCCGAGCCCGCCTGCCCTGCCGCGGAGGCGCCCGCTGCGCTCGAGGTCGTCCTCGCCATCGACGGCCACGGCGAGCGCGCGTACCCCGCCGACGACCCGTTCTCGTTCGTCGACGCTCTCGCCCGGTCCGGATGCTTCGCCCGCACCGTCGACGCCGACCTCGCCCTGCGGATCGACACGTCCGGAGGCGCCGCGCACGAGCCGGCGCGCCTCACGATCACCGCCGACGTCCGGGGCACCCCCCTCGTGCTCCGCAGCGTCGACGCCACGATCCTGCTGCAGCCGCCCGACGCCGCCGACGCCTGGACCCTCGACCGCTCCGTGCCCGCCGGGACCCTCGACTCCGTGGTCCTGGACGCCGTCCCCACCCGCTGCGACACCCACGCGCTCGCCGAGGACAAGGTCGGCACGCGCCTGCCGGTCACCGTCGAGACCGCGGGCCGGCAGGGCACCGTCGTCGTCGCCGCGACCCCCGAGCAGAAGGGCGAGCTCTACGCATTCATCACCGCGTACTGCGCGTCCTGAGCAGGGAGGCGGGGGTCCGGGGGTGCGGACGTCCCCGCAGACGCGCCTCGCCGTGCACCTCGGCCGTCACTCGCCGCCGCTCGCCCGCATCGGCAGGTTGCGCCGTCGGCCGCGCCGAGCCGGTCCCGCCCGCCGTGGGACGAGCCCGGCCTACCCCGCCCGGCTCGGCTCGGCTCAGCCCGCTCGACTAGCTCAGCCCGGTTCAGCCAGCGCCCCGCTCCGCTGTGCGCGCCCCAGCCGCGCCCGTCCGCCTCACGCCGGCGCCGTGCTCAGCGCCTGCAGCCCCGTCACCCGCAGCAGGTCGAGCCGCGCCTCGTCCTCGCTGCCCGGCGCCACCGTGTAGACGACGATCCGCAGGTCGGTGCCCGGAGCCGTGAGCACGTCGCAGTCGATCGTGATCGGTCCGACGGGCGTCCGCGTCACCGTCTTCCGGCTCGCGCGGTGCTCGGCGATGCGCGCCTCCGCCCAGCGCCGCTCGAACACGGGCGACTCCTCCCGCAGCCGGGCGACGAGGGCGGCGAGCGCCGGATCGCGCGGGTAGCGCCCGGTCGCCGCGCGCAGGTCGGCCGCGAGGTCGCTCGCGAAGTCCTCCTCGTGCTGCGCGTCGAACTCGGTGCCCGCGTGTCCGGAGGTGAAGTGCCGCCAGACGAGGTTCCGCTCCAGCCCGGTGAACACCGAGGGGTCGCCGTTGAGGGCGGCCCAGAGCGGGTTCCACAGCAGGATGTCGTGGGCCGCCGTGAACACCGCGAGCGGCACGTCGCCCAGGCGGTCGACGATCCGCTGCACGCCCGGGCTCACGTGCTGCGGCACGACGCCCGGCGAGGGGACGGCGGCACCGGCGACCCGGTAGAGGTGGTCGCGCTCGCTGTCCGTGAGCCGGAGCGCCACCGCGAGAGAGCGGAGCATCGACGGCGACGGGTTCCGTGCGCGTCCCTGCTCGAGCCGCACGAGGTAGTCGACGCTCACGCCCGAGAGCGCCGCCAGCTCCTCGCGGCGCAGGCCCGTGGCGCGGCGGCTCGAGCCCGCGGGCAGGCCGACGTCGGCGGGACGGATGCGGTCGCGCCACGAGCGCAGCACCGTGGCGAACTCCTCCATGCCGCCCATCCTCCTCCGCCCGCCGTCGCCGAGCCAGGTACTGCCGGTCCCCCCGTCGAGCGCGGCCTGGTCGAGGCCCGACCACCCGCGCAGGATGGGCCCATGACCACGACACTCATCACCGGAGCGAACCGCTCCCTCGGCCTCGAGACCGCCCGCCGACTCCTCGAGGCGGGCCACACCGTCTACGCCGGCATGCGCGACACCGCCGACGGCGACGCCGCCCGCGCGCTCGGCGCCCACCCCGTCCGCCTCGACGTCACCGATCAGGCGAGCGTCGACTCCGCGATCGCCTCCCTGCCCGGGCTCGACGTGCTCGTCAACAACGCCGGAGTGCTGGGCACCTCGTTCGGCGTCGACGACCTCACCCCGGAGGCGATGGCGGGCGTCCTCGAGACGAACGTCGTCGGCATCGTCCGCGTCACACAGGCCGCGCTCCCGCTGCTGCAGGCCTCCGCGGCCCCGGTCGTCGTGAACGTGGCGTCCGGAGTCGGCTGGCCGCGCTGGCTGAGCACCGAGGGCCACGACGAGTTCCCCGTCACCGCGATCCCCTACGCGGCATCGAAGGCGGCGGTCGTCGCGCTCACCGTGCAGTACGCGAAGAACCTGCCGGCGATGCGGATCAACGCGAGCGACCCCGGCTACACCGCGACCGACTTCAACGGACACGGCGGGCACCAGACCGTCACCGAGGGCACGGACGCGACCGTCGCGCTCGCCCTGCTCGGCTCCGACGGGCCGACGGGCGAGTTCCACGACCGGCGCGGGCGCATCGAGTACTGAGCGGCGGGGAGGGCGGGCGCGACCGGCCGGACACCGGCCCGGACCCGGCAGGCGTCCACGTGCCCGTTCGAGGAGCCGCTGCCCCGAGCGCGGCGTGCGTCCACGTGCGCGTTCGAGCAGATCCCGCCCCGACCCTACGTGCGTCCGCGCACGCCCGAGACGCGGTGAGGTCCCCGAACCCGCCCTCGGCGCACCGGCCAGCACATGGTGATGAGGTGTCCTGTCTGCGCGGTCACCGGTCCTCGGTGCTGGGCTGTGAGTGACGGCCGGAGCCGGGACGCTGCCCACCGCGTGACAGAGGGCCGGATGAACCGCCGGCCCGACGGTGCGTGCTCGCTCCGGTACGCCTACCGACTCACCGCGTCTCGTGTCAGCTCTGCAGCTCGACCCCCCAGTTCGTCCTCTGGACGTCGGCGTCGAGCCCGCGCAGCTCGCGCGCCACGGCGTCCGCCTGCTCGCGCAGCTCCCGCACCGGCAGCGCGGGCAGGCGGCGCAGCTCGCTCCGGAGCTGGCGGTAGCCGCGCTCGCCGGCGGCCGCGTCGGCCGCGCGGGTCAGGAGGCTGTGCCGGGCGCGCAGGGCCTCGCGCCGGGCGAGCGCCGCGGTCAGCACCTCGCCGGTGGGAGTGGTCGCCGTCGCGTTGGTGAGGTTGATCGCCGTGACCAGCCGCTCGAGCTCGCCCAGTGCGCGCGTGCAGTCGGCGAGCAGCTCGGCCGGGTCCTCGGTCGGCTCCTCTCCCTCCTGGTAGGAGGCGTTCGCGACGATCCGCGACTGGAGGGCCTCGATCCGCTTCTGCAGGTCGGCCCGCTCGAGGAGTGCTTCGGCGAGAGTCATGCGACCAGGCAAGCACACATCGACGGGACCCGCGCCCCTAGGCTGCGACCGTGCCGCTGCAGAACCATCCCGGAGACGTCGAGTTCCCCGTCCGACCCCGGCTGCGCTACGCGCGGGCGGCCGATGCGCACCGGCGCGGGCAGGGCGCCGGACGCCGCGCCCTCCTGGTGACGGCCTTCGCGGCTCCGGTGGGCCTGGTCGGCTTCGCATGGGGGCTCGCGCTCGGCGGCGGCGAGAGCGTCGTCGCGTTCACGGCGTTCGCGTTCGCTCTGGCCTTCGGGCTGCTCGCCGCCACGGTCGGCTTCCAGCAGTGGGATGCGCGCGCGCCGCGCCGCGAGCAGCTCGCCTACCTCGGCGCGGCCGACTCGCCGACCCCGTCCCTCCGCCAGCAGCAGCTGCTCGCGCTCGACGCGGTCAGCGACTTCTCGTTCGCCGGCTGGAACTCCTCCCTCGCGTTCCAGCCCTCCTGGGCCGAGCTCCCGGAGGAGCTGCGGCGCCGCTACGCCGACGGAGCGAAAGGAGCGCCCTGGCAGCAGCTGCCGCTGCATCCGCTCGTCGAGCACCGGGTCGCGCTCGACCGCGACTTCCGCATCGCCTCGGCCGACGACGTGGAGCTGCTGGTCGCCGACGTGCTCACCCGCGGGCCGCTCTCGACCCGCTTCGCCGAGGTCTCGGCCTCCGCCGACGCCGAGCGGATGCGCTCCCGGGTCGCCGCGCTCACGGGCGGCAGCGAGTTCCACCTCCTCGAGCTCGCCCAGGCGGTCGACGGGCGTCCGCCGCTGCTCCTGCTCGCGGGCGACGCCGAGCGCACGATCGGCGCGATCCGCTACGCCTACGTCGCCGGCTACCTCCCGGCGGCGCGCGCCTGGGAGCTGCTGGCCGCGGTCGGCGACCGCGTCTTCGAGCGCTACTCCGGCTGGGACGCCTACTGGGCCGACGCGGCCCTCGCCATCGCCTTCCGCACCGACTCCCTCGGCGCGGTGCAGCACCACCATCGTCTGCGCGCGGAGCTCGCGGCCTCGGGGTGGCCGGCGGCGTCGGTGCCGTACCCGGGTTGACCGCGGGGCGGCTGCGGAGGCGGTGCCTCCGAGCCGGAGCGTCCGGACCGGAGGCGCGCAAACGAGGTGACCTCCGTCGCCGACCGTGCCCACCGACCCTGCGAGCGCTGCGGCCCCGGGGTCAGCCCAGCTTCGAGGCGGGCACCGTCTCGAGATGGAGCAGGTCGCGGCGCAGGCGCTGCGAGCGGACGTAGCTGCTCAGCACGTGCTCGGGCGAGGGCGGGGAGTCGCTCCCGCCGAGGAGGGCGCGCGCGGTCGTGAGGCGTGCGCGGCGGATCTCGTCGAACACGGTGGTGCCGTTCCGCGCGAAGGTGCGCTGCAGCGTCCGCTTCGGGACGCCGAGGCGCTCGCAGATCTCCTGGACCGAGAGGCGGGGGTCGGTGGACATCGCGGCGATCAGGGCGAGGGCGCGCGTGTAGACGTCCTCGCTGCTCTCGCGCGGCAGCGAGGTCGCCAGCACAGCGCCCGCCAGCTGCTCGACGGCGGCCCGCACCAGGGGGAAGGCGGGGGAGTCGGCGTCGAGGGTGGAGCCGAAGGTCGCGTTGACGGTCGAGAGCAGGATGCCGCGGCTGGCCGCGTCGGCCTCGGTGACGACGGCGCCACGGTCGGCCGAGTCGACCAGACCCAGCAGCGGGCGGTCGAGGGCGATCTCGGTGCGGGCGCTCGGGGTGTCGGTCACGATCGTGAACGGGGAGTCGCAGTGGAGGAAGGCGATGTCGCCCGGCGCGACGCGGACCTCGAGCGCCGCCGGATCGTCCGGCTGGATCACGAGCGCGCCCTCGAGCGGGATGATCAGGCGGACGCCCGGGCCGGCGGCGGAGGTGCGGTGCAGGCGGGCCGGCGAGTGCCAGATCCGGAGCACGTCGACGCCGTCGCTGCAGAGGGTGTCGGCCACGATGCGGAACGCGCCGTTCGCGCGGACGTCGACGCCGCTCTGCGCCAGCCACGCGGCCGCCGCCGTGTCCCGGCGGGACACCCCGCGATCGACGATCGGTCGGCTGCCTTCTGCGATTCCCCTCACGGCGGAGTCCTTTCCTCTGGCGCGTCCTCCGTACGACGCGATCCCTCTACCCTGGCCGATCCGGCCCGGTGGTGAGAAGTCTTCATGCGATCGCATCGTCGCTCACCTCCACCGCAAGGTGTCGGATCCCGCCATCGGGGGACGGAACCTGACCTCGGGAGTGCGCCTCGGATCGACGTGGACCTCGAGCGCGGCGACGTCGGTGAAGGGCCGGTCGTCGCTCGTGCGGCCCCGCAGCACGATGGAGTGGCGGAGCGTCCGGGGCGCCCGCAGCGGCGCGATCGTGTAGTGCGCGACGGCCACGAACCCCGCTCCCGGGGCGACCCGCTCGGGCCGGCCGACGACGGTGACCGGGGCCTCGTCGTAGTCGAGCTCGGCGCCCGAGCCGTCGGTGAAGGAGCCGCAGAACAGGGCGAGGTCGTGCAGGGCGGAGGTGCCGGAGTTGTGGAACTGCATCCAGAAGGTGATCACGGCGACGGAGCCGCACGCGGGCGCGAGCCGCACCGCGCTGCCGTCGAGGACGAGGTGCGGAGGCGCATCGAGCGTCGGAGCTCCGAGCATCAGCCGCGCCGCCTGACGCCCGCCGCCGGTGCGGCCACCGGTTCCGCTGCGCGTCCCGCCAGCTGCAGGAGGCCGCACGCGGCGACCACTCCGACGAGGGCGGCCGCCCAGCTCAGGTCCTGCTGGTCGAACTCCCGGAGGTGCGCCGGGACGCCCGTGAATCCGAGGATCCCCTGGGCCGCGGCGACGGTGGCGAAGGCGAGCAGCGCGGCCGTGGCGGCGACCGCGGCCGGGGCGGGCGGGTCGCCCTCCGAGTCCTGGGCGAAGCGGCGGACGGCGTGCGCGAGGGCGAGTGCGCAGAGGGCTGCGGCGACGAGGGCGGCCGCGGTGTAGGCCGGGCCGGCGGCCAGCAGGAGGAGGGCGCCGACGACGACCCGCAGGCAGGCCGGGAGGACGCCGGGAGCGCTGCATCCGCGCGCGCCCGGGCCTCCCCCGAGGGCCGCGGCGCGGGCGCGGGACTCCTCGAGGCGCCTCCGGACGCCATGAGGACCAGCGGCGCGGAGCAGGGCGGTCGCGCCCGAGGCGAGCAGCGCGACGCCGCCCTCGTCTTCCCCCTGCTCGTCGGCGTCGGCAGGGGTCATCGGGTCTCCTTCGGGGCGGGGACGGGGCGCGGCACCTCGATGATCCGTCCTCGCGGAGCGCCTCGGGAGGCCGGGCGCGAACGCTCACGAGGCAGGCGCGCCAGAACGTCAGAACGCGCCAGTGGACCGTGCCGCCGAGCTGTGCCAACGGCACCGCGGAACGTGCCACGCGCCTCCGCGTGCCCGCTGCGCGCTGTTTCGAGACGGCCTACGCTCACCGGATGGACGAGGTGCGGGACGCGTACGGCGCGCGGGCGGAGGAGTACGCGGCGCTGCTCGGATCGGTCGACGCGGGGCCCGCGGCCGATCGCGAGCTGATCGGGTCGTGGGCCGACGGGCTGGGGGGCACGGTCGCCGATGTGGGCTGCGGGCCCGGGCACTGGACGGAGTTTCTCCGGCGCCGCGGAGCCGCCGCGGTCGGCGTCGACCCGGTGCCGGAGTTCGTCGCGCTGGCTCGAGCGCGGTTCCCGGACGTCCCGTTCCGGCTCGGCTCGGCGCTCGAGCTCGACGTCGACGGCCTCGGGGGCGTTCTCGCGTGGTACTCGCTCATCCACCTGCCGCCGGCGGAGCTGCCCGGCGCGGTCGCGGCGCTCGCCGCGCACCTCCGACCGGGCGGAAGCCTGCTGATCGGCTTCTTCGAAGGGCCGCGCTCGGAGGCGTTCGCGCACGCCGTCGCACCGGCGTGGTTCCATCCGCTCGCCGAGATGCGCGCCCTCGCCGAGCAGGCCTGCCTCGAGGTGACCCACTCGCTCCGCCGCAGCGCCCCCGGCGTCCGCGACCACGGCGAGCTGATCGCTGTACTCCCGCGCTGACGCCGAGCTGATCGCCGGCCTCTGATCCGGACGCCGCCGACGCCGCGCTGGTTCCGTGCTGACGGCACCCGCTCCCGCTGGTCACCGGCGGCCGACGTCCCGGCCCACCGCATCCCGCCGAGACACCACCGCCCCGCTGAGGCGCCGCCGTCTCAGCGGTGCTTCGGCGATCCCGGCGGTGTATCGGCGGACGAGGGCCGCCGCGCCTAGAGGCGGTCGGCGCGCCACTCCGTGGGGATCTCCTCGCCGCGGCGGAACGCCTCCTCCTCGCGCTCGCGCAGCTCGACGCGGCGGATCTTGCCCGAGATCGTCTTGGGCAGGGGGTGGAACTCGACGCGCCGCACCCGCTCGAAGGAGGAGAGCAGCTCGCGGGTGTGGGCGAAGATCGCGCTCGCCGTCTCGGCGGTCGGCTCCCAGCCGTCGGCGAGGGTGACGTAGGCCTTCACCACGCTGTGGCGCACCTCGTCCGGAGCCGGGACCACTGCGGACTCGGCGACGGCGGGGTGCTGCAGCAGCACGCTCTCGACCTCGAACGGCGAGATCTTGAAGTCGGAGGACTTGAAGATGTCGTCGGTGCGGCCGACGAAGGTGATCGTGCCGTCGACCGCGCGGACCGCCACGTCGCCGGTGTGGAAGTAGCCGTCCGCGCGGGCGCGCTCGGTGCGGTCCTCGTCGCCGAGGTAGCCGGACATCAGGTTGACGGGTTCGACGGACAGGTCGAGGCAGATCTCACCGGTGGAGGCGGGCTCGCCGGTCAGCGGATCGACGAGGGCGATGGCGACGCCGGGCAGCGCGCGGCCCATCGCTCCGGGGACCACGGGGGCGCCGGGCGGGTTCGCGATGATCGCGGTGGTCTCGGTCTGGCCGTAGCCGTCGCGGATGGTGAGTCCCCACTCCCGCTCGACGGTCGCGATGACCTCGGGGTTGAGCGGCTCGCCCGCCGAGAGGATCTCGGTCAGCGCGCGCGGCTTCGCTCCCAGCGCCGACTGGATCAGCATCCGCCACACGGTCGGCGGCGCGCAGAACGTGGTGACCTCGGCCCGGTCGAGCTGCTGGTGCAGAGCGGTGGGGGAGAAGCGGCTGTAGTTGTAGACGAACACCGTCGCCTCGGCGTTCCACGGCGCGAAGAAGCAGCTCCACGCGTGCTTGCCCCAGCCCGGCGAGCTGATCGCCATGTGCACGTCGCCCGGCTGCACGCCGAGCCAGTACATCGTGCTGAGGTGCCCGACGGGGTACGACTCGTGCGTGTGCACGACCATCTTGGGCTTCGAGGTGGTGCCGGAGGTGAAGTAGATCAGGCACGGATCGGAGCTCTGGACGACCACGGTCGGGCTGATGCCGAAGGGCTCGAGCGAGTCGGCGTAGTCGAGCCAGCCCTCGACGGCGCCGCCGACCGCGATGCGGCCGAAGCCGCCCTCCATCTCGTCGAACTTGGCGGTCTCGGAGGCGTCCGCGATGACGTGCGCGACCTCGCCGCGCTCGAGGCGGTCGGCCAGGTCGGCGGGTGAGAGCAGGGTCGTCGTGGGGAGGATGACCGCGCCGAGCTTCATGATCGCGAGCATCGACTCCCAGAGCTCGAGGCGGTTGCCGAGCATGAGCATCACGTGATCGCCCTGCTCGACGCCGACCGAGTGGAGCCAGGCGGCGACCTCGTCGGAGCGCCAGCGCATCCGGTCGAAGGAGTACTTCTCCTCGGAGCCGTCCTCCTCCACGATCCAGAGGGCGGGGCGCTCGTTGCCGATGGCGATCGCGTCGAACCAGTCCACCGCCCAGTTGAAGCGGGGCCCGACGTCCGGCCACTGGAAGGCCTCGTTCGCGGCGACCGCATCGCGGCGGTGCTGCAGGAGGGTGTCGCGGGCGGCGCGGAAGCTCCCGGTGGGGTTCATGCATGTCTCCGTAGCGGTCGAGGTCCGGCCGCTGGCGGGACCGACCCCCATTCTGCTCCCGCTGCGGTGCCGGGTGCTGCGTGGGGGAGGCCCGGTGGGGATGTCCGTCGGAGGGAGCACCTGTGGAGGAGCGGTCGAGTCCGTTTCGCGAAGGACGCGGCGTCAGCGGGAGAGCGGAGGGCTCGCCCGCCGCAGCAGGCGCTCCCTCCGCTCCCTCCGCGGGACCTCAGTACTTGATGGACTGACCGCCGTCGATCGGGAGGACGGTCGCGTTCACGTACGAGGCGTCGTCCGAGAGGAGGAAGGCGACGACCGAGGCGATCTCGTCGGCCTCGCCGTAGCGCTTGGTCGGGTTGACCTGGATGAACTCCTCGGCCGCCTTGCGCGGGTTCTGCGGGTCGAGCTGCTTCATCGAGTTCTCGACCATCGGGGTCCAGATGGCCCCGGGCGCGATCGCGTTGATGCGGATGCCGAACTCGCCGTACTCGATCGCGGAGTTGCGGGTGAGGCCGACGACGCCGTGCTTGGCGGCCGCGTAGCCGGACTGGTTGCCGATCGCGGTGATGCCGCCGACGCTCGCGGTGTTGACGACCATGCCCGAGCCCTGCTCGCGCATCACCTTCAGCACCTTCTCGAGGCCGAGGAACACGCCGCGGAGGTTGATCGCGACGACCTTGTCGAACTCGTCGGCCGTGAAGTTCTCGGTGAGGTTCTGGCGGCCCTCGATGCCGGCGTTGTTGAAGAAGCCGTCGATCCGGCCGAAGGCCTCGAGGGTGCGCGCGACATAGGCGTCCACGTCCGCCTCCTTCGACACGTCGGCGAGGACGGTGATCGACTCGGTGCCCTCGGGCAGGACGTCGACCGTGGCGGCGAGGCCCTGCTCGGAGATGTCGACGAGGGCGAGCTTCGCGCCCTCCTGGGCGAGGCGGACGGCTGCGGCGCGGCCCAGGCCGGATCCACCTCCGGTGATGAGGACGACGCGGTCGGTGAAGCGGGTGCTGGTGGTGGTCATGACGACTCCTGCTCGAAGAGGGATGGGCTCGGAGGCCGTGTGGTCGGCGAGTCCGTATCCATGCGTCTGCATGCAATTGCTCCACGATACTCCACAGGTGTCGGTTGAGTCTGAGTGCGCGGTCAGGGATGGAGTGATCCGGGCTGCGGGCGCCCGCAGTCGAGCCCGGTGGACCCTCGCGAGCGGGGCCGCAGGATCCGACGCGAGCACTCGGGTTCTGGGCAGAGCCGCCGCCCCCCGACCCCGATTCGCCTGGCCGCCGCTTCCGGGCGACCGAGCCGCCCCGGCCGAGCAGGCGAGTCGCCGAGTCGCCGCCGATCCGCCGCTCGCCCGCCTACAGGTGCGGCTGCCCCGTCGAGGCGCTCGTTCCGCCGTCCACGGCCAGGATCGCGCCGGTGATGTACGCCGCGTCCGCGCTGGCGAGGAACAGCACCGGCGGGGCGATGTCGTCCGGCTGCCCGGTGCGTCCGAGGGCGATGCGGTCGATGAAGGGCGCGAGCTCCTCGGGGGTCGAGGCCATCGACTCGGTCAGCGGCGTCTGCGTGAAGGCGGGGGCGACGGCGTTGACCCGCACCCCGTGCGCGCCGAAGTCGAGGGCCAGCGACTGCACGAACGTCGTGATCGCGCCCTTGGTCGCGTTGTAGGCGGCCTGACCCCAGTCGCCGCGGATGCCCGAGACGGAGGAGACGACGACGATGTTGCCGCGGCTCGCCTTGAGGTGGGGGAGCGCCGCCTTCACCGCGTAGAAGAGGGCGTCGACGTTCGTGGCGAAGAGCGAGCGCCAGGCGTCGTCCTCCACCTCCTCGATCGGGCCGCCGAGGTGGCCGGCCGCGTTGTTCACGAGGACGTCGATCCCGCCGAACCTCGCGACGGTGCCCTCGACGAGCGCGTCGACCTCGGCTCGGACCGAGACGTCGGTGGGCACGACCAGGACGCGCTCGGCCGGGAAGCCGGCGACGGTCTCCTCGAGCGTGGCGGGGGTGCGCCCGGCGACCGCGACGCTTGCGCCCTGCTCAAGGAAAGCGCGTGCGATGGAGCGGCCGATGCCGGAGCCGGCTCCGGTGACCAGGACGGTGCGTCCGGCGAAGGGGTAGGTGTTCGAGGCGATCATGGCGGTGCCTTCCGGGTGCAGAGGGGCGGCTCGGCGGGGTGCGCCGGGAGCGGCGGGCGTCGGATCCGCCCGGTGCCGATCATCCGCGGCACCCGAGCGGATCGACGGGCCGCCGCGCCGGTACGGAGGAGCTCCCCATCGATCCGCAGCACGGCTCCCGACCCTGGCAACCGCCGCAGAGTGCGGTCCGCGGCCGCGCGGGCTCGGGTAGACCGGAGGGACGCCAGTGGACAGGGGGAACCACCATGGACACCACGAGAACGACCGCTCCGCGCCGGGCGACGGGGCTCCGGGCGGGACGGCGCGCGACCGCGCTGGGCGCCTCGGCACTGCTCGCCGCGCTCGCTCTGAGCGGCTGCACGAGCGGCGCCGACCAGGCGGAGGAGGCGACACCCGCCGCCCCGGGCGCCGCTGCTCCGACGGCCGCTCCGACCGCGACGCCCACCGACGCTCCGCTCGGGCCCGTGACGCTGCCCGAGGGAGCGACCGCCGCCGTGCGGTGGACCGACCAGGTCGGCCCCGTCGATCCGCAGACCGTGAACCTCAGCGGCGATCCGCTGCACATCACCGTCTCGGTCGCCTGCGACACCGCGGACGCCGAGGTGACGATCGAGGTCGTCGGCCTGATGACGAGCGGATCGTCGTGCGTCTACAGCCCGAGCACGACCCGCACCGGCACGGGAGGCGGCAACACGGGCACCATGCAGATCGCCGTCGAGCAGGACGCCGAGATCAGGGTGACGACGGTGCCGGACGACGCGCACTGGTCGGCCGCCGTCTCGACCGGGGCGCGGACGGTCCCCGGGCCCTGACGCCGGCCTGCGCGCTCACGAGAACACAGAAGTCGCGGTGGTCGAGAGCGGCCACCGCGACGTCTGCGTTCTCGAGTCGTCGAGGACGTCAGCCGATCGGGACGCCGAGCTCGGCCATGAACGGCACGGCGTCGACCGCCTCGCCGTCGACCCGCGTCTCGAAGTGCAGGTGGCAGCCGGTGGAGGCGCCGGTCGAGCCGCGCAGCGCGATGACCTGGCCGACGGTGACGGTCTCGTTGACCGACACCATCAGCTCGCTGTTGTGGGCGTAGCCGGTCTCGATGCCGCCGCCGTTGTCGAGCAGGATCCAGTTGCCGTAGCTGCCCTGGTACAACGCCTCCTCGACGGTGCCGCTGGAGGCCGCGAGGACGGGCGTGCCGCAGGCGCCGGCGAGATCGGTGCCCTTGTGGAACAGGTTCACGCCGGCGACCGGCGCGTCGGGGCGGGGGCCGTAGCTGCTGCTGATGTGACCGGAGATCGGGACGACCCACGCTCCGGACGCTCCGGCGGCGGCCGCGGTCGACTCGCCGGAGGTGGCGGTGATCGCGTCGAGGGACGCGGTGGGCACGAGGACCTCGGGCTTGGCCTCGGCGGCGAAGGCGTCGCGGGTGACGCTCTGCTGCACGACTCCGGCCGCCACGAAGCTCTGCGGGCGGGCCGCGGCGACGGCGGTGGCCGTGTCGCGGGTCAGCTCGGAGTCGGCGGTGCCGCCCACGGCGAACGCGGGCATCGTCGACGTGATCGCGATGCCGGCCACGAGGGTCATCGCGGCGACTGCGGAGACGCGGGGGCGCGACGGGCCGCGGGAGGGGCGACGGCTGCGGGACTCCTGCTCACGGAGCGAGCGACGGGTCGGGAGGGCGGACGGACTGCCGGTCTCGGCTCCTGCGGGGGTGGGAGTCGAGGCGCGTGACGAACGGTGCATGCAGAGGAGGTTCCAGGTCTGCCGACGCTCGAGGGGGGAGGCGAGCGCCGGGTGGGGCAGTGGGGCTGATCGCACGGCTGAGCCGATGCGACCCTCCAAACTACCCGCGTTCCGCCGGATCCGACCTGAGAGAAACCTCCGGAGTCAAGCGGTTGAGCGCATCGATCGGCTCTCGATCCGGAGTGGCGGGGGTGCGCCGGGTCGCCGGTGGGCGTGCTCAGCGGTCGGCGGTGAAGACGAGCAGGGCGATCACACCGGCGACCGTCGCCGCGACTCCGGAGCCCAGGCGCCACCACATCCACTTGTCGCGCCTGGGCCCGCGCACGGGACGCCGGAGGCCGGCGCGGCCCTGGTAGCCGCCGGGATCGTGCTGGAAGACCATGCCCCCAGCCTGCCGAACCCGCGCCCGTCGCGGGGTCACTCGCCCGCGACTCCCAGCCGCGAACGGCACCGCAGGGCTGAAGCGAGAGCCGAGGAGAAAGGAGGAGAGGCGGCGACCAGGGGGAAGGGGAGGCGGGACGGCACGGGCGCAGAACGGCCGCCGCCCGCGCGCCTAGCGCGGCCCGGGCGCGCTCGCCAGCGGGTTCGCGGGGCGGGTGCCGCTCGGTAGCGTGGGGGAGTCGGCCGGAGCGGTCGACGAGCGGAGGAGCGGACATGGCCGGGACCGGCAACGACAAGGACGCACGCGACAAGGCGGCGCAGAAGCGCGCGAAGAAGGCGCTGAAGAAGGCCGAGAAGTCGGTGCGCGCGGCGCACGAGGCGGTCCGCGACTCCAGCAAGAAGCTGCGCAAGAAGGCCCGCAAGCTGGCCGAGCAGACCGAGAAGCTCAAGCGGACCCAGGAGAAGGCGGCGAAGAAGGCGGCCGCGGCCGAGAACCGCCCGACCACGCCGAAGCACGCCGCCGAGCCGGCGGTCGGTGCCCTCGACCTCACCCCGCCGCTGCCCGGCTCGCAGGAGCCCGCCGAGGATCAGGAGTCCGCCGAGGACACCGGTGCCGCGGCCGAGTCCGCCGCCCAGCAGGAGCCGGCCCCCGACTCCGACCCCGCGCACACCCCGGACCTCACCCCGCCGATGCCGCGCTCGGCCTCCTGAGCGCACCCGTCTGAGCGCCGCATGCCGGTGCGGACTCAGGTGAATCGCACCCACCGATGCGCCGCCCGCCTGAGAATCCGCACAGGGTACTCGGGCGGGCGTGCCCCGCGAGGTGAACAGCAGGTGAAGCCTCGCGACCACGCCGGAACGCCTCCCGCCGCGGGAGCATCATGTCTGCGTGGATCCCTTCATCCTGCTCGCGCTCGTCGTCGTCACGGCCCTCGCCTTCGACTTCACCAACGGCTTCCATGACACGGCGAACGCGATGGCCACGTCCATCGCGACCGGTGCCCTGAAGCCCCGCACCGCCGTCGCCCTCTCGGCGTCGCTGAACCTCGTCGGTGCGTTCCTCAGCATCGAGGTGGCGCTGACCGTCACCAACGCGGTCGTGAAGATCCAGGACTCCTCGGGCGCACCCGATCCGGCGCTGCTCGAGGACGGCGGTTCGGCTCTGCTGCTGATCGTGCTGGCCGGCCTCATCGGCGGCATCGTCTGGAACCTGCTGACCTGGCTGCTCGGCCTGCCCTCGAGCTCGTCGCACGCCCTCTTCGGCGGCCTGATCGGCTCCGCTCTCGCGGGCCTCGGCCTCAACGGCGTGAACTGGGCCGGCGACGGCACGAAGCTCGACGGCGTCGTCGGCAAGGTGATCCTCCCGGCGCTGATGTCGCCCGTGCTCGCCGGAGCGGTCGCGGCGATCGGCACCTGGCTCGTCTTCCGGGTGATCGGCAACCTCGCCGAGAAGAGCCTCCACCGCGGCTTCCGCTTCGGCCAGATCGGCAGCGCCTCCCTCGTCTCGCTCGCGCACGGCACCAACGACGCGCAGAAGACCATGGGAGTGATCACGCTCGCGCTGATCGCGGCCGGCGGCTGGAGCGACACCGAGTCGGTCCCCTTCTGGGTCAAGCTCAGCTGCGCGCTGGCCATCTCGCTCGGCACCTACATCGGCGGCTGGCGGATCATCCGCACCGTCGGCAAGGGCCTCGTCGAGATCGACACCCCGCAGGGCATGGCCGCCGAGAGCGCCTCCGCCGCGGTCATTCTCGCCTCCAGCCACCTCGGCTTCGCCCTCTCGACCACCCACGTCGCGACCGGCTCGATCCTCGGCTCCGGAGTCGGCCGCCCCGGAGCGCAGGTGCGCTGGCGCGTGGCGCTGCGCATGGTGATCGCCTGGGTCATCACGCTCCCGGCCGCCGCCCTCGTCGGCGCCGTGATGTGGTGGATCGGCCACCTCGTCGGAGGCGCGGCCGGCGGCCTCCTGATGGCCGCGATCCTCGTCGCCGTCGCCTCCCTCATCTACATCCGCTCGCGCCGCGACAGCATCGGCGCGCACAACGTCAACGACGAGTGGCAGGACGCGGCGGCACGCCCCGCGCCCGAGACCGCCGGCGTCTGAGCGAAAGGATCCGCACCGTGCTCTCCCTCTTCCTCTCCGCCGCCGGTCAGGTGGCGATCGTCGCCGTGCTCCTCGGAGCGGGCCTGCCCGTGCTGTTCGCCGTCGGCGTCCGCTCCTTCGCCGTCGCCGCCGGTGCTCCCGCCTCGGGCGGGTCGGACGCCCCCGCGGTCCGGAGCGGTCTGCCCGCCCCGGTGCTGCGCGGGATCGGCGTGCTCTGCTTCGCCCTCGTCGTCGGCTCCGTCGTGATCGGCCTGAGCGTCATCATCGCGACGGGTCTCGGCCAGTCGGTGAGCTTCGAGCACGTGATCCCGACCTTCGTGCCCAAGGGCTGAGCATGGCCTCGACCGATCCGATCGCGGCGCGGGAGGGGATCGTCGCCCGCGTGGTCGGCTGGCTGCGCGCGGGCTACCCGTCGGGCGTGCCGGAGCAGGACTACCTCCCGCTGCTGGGCCTGCTGCGCCGCAGCCTCACGACGGACGAGGTCGAGCAGGTCGTCGCGCGGCTCCTGTCGGAGTCGGAGCGGGCCGAGACGGTCGTCTCACGGGCCGTGGTGCGCGAGCGGATCGAGCAGCTGCTGCTCGGACCGGCGATGCCCGAGGACGTCGCCCGCGTCTCCTCGCGGCTCGCGAGCGCGGGCTGGCCGCTGGCGGGCCCGGAGTCGCTGGCCGAGCCGGACACCCGCGAGGGCCTGGTCGCGCGCATCGTCCGCTGGTTGCGCGCCGGCTATCCGGCCGGGCTGCCCGAGCAGGACTTCGTGCCGCTGCTGGCGCTCCTCCGCCGCCGTCTGAGCGACGAGGAGGTGGCCGAGGTGGCCGCCGGTCTCGCCGCCGACGCGCCCGCCTCCCGCGCGGACGTCGGCACCGCGATCGCCGGAGTGACCTCGGAGCTGCCCTTGGAGGAGGACATCGAGCGCGTGCGCCGGTCGCTGGCCGCGCTGGGCTGGCCGGAGGAGTTCGCGAGCTGACGCGCCGCCGCCCGGGTCTCGGGCCGCAGGAGGCCGCGTGCCGATCCGCCGCTGTCGCCGGCGATCCGGCCGGAGAGCCCGCCGGCCGACGGTGCCGCTATCCCGGGCGGTTCAGCCGTCGAAGGGTGACCCCGCCGGGACCAGGACGTGGACGCAGTGGCGGGCCGGGCCCGCCGTGAGCGGGCGGGACGAGCGCTGGAGCGTGTCCTCGGGCGGGCCACAGGCGGCCGCCCGGTGGGCAGGGGAGTCGCGGGGTCACGACGCGCGCCGTCCGCCGTCCTAGGTTCGGCCCGGGTCCGGATCGGCTGCGCAGCCGGCTGCCGGACCGCAGCCCGACCGGAAGGACAACCCATGCCCGCACCCACCATCGTCCTCGTCCACGGAGCGTTCGCCGACGCCGCGAGCTTCGCCCCGGTCACGCGGATCCTGCTCGACGCCGGCCACGCCGTGCGCGTCCCGGCCGTGCCGAACCGCAGCCTGCTGGGCGATGCGGAGTACCTTCGCTCCTTCGTGGAGCAGCTCGACGGGCCGGTCCTGCTGGCGGGCCACTCCTACGGCGGCGCCGTGATCACGGTGGCGGGCGCCGCCGAGAACGTGGTCGGCCTCGTCTACCTCGCGGCCTACGCGCTCGAGGAGGGGGAGAGCCTCGGGCAGCTGCAGGGCGCCTTCCCCGACTCCGACCTCCCGGCGAATCTCGTCTACACCCCGTTCCCGATCGACGGGGCGGAGCCGGGCACGGACGTGTCGGTCGCGGTGTCGGCGTTCCCGGAGGTGTTCGCGGCCGGGATCGACCCGGCCGAGGCGGCCGTGCTCGCGGTCGGCCAGCGCCCGCTCGCCGCTCTGGCCTTCGGTGAGGCCGCCCCGGTCGCCGCCTGGCGGACCCGGCCGAGCTGGGGCGTCGTCGCGGCCGCGGACCGGACGATCAACCCGGACGTCGAGCGGTTCGGCTACCGGCGGGCGGGCGTGCGCTCGGTCGTCGAGCTCGACGCGCCGCACCTGGTGATGCGCTCGCACCCGGAGGAGGTCGCGCGGTTCATCGCCGACGCCGCGGCGGAGCTGAGCTGACCGCGGAGTCGCCTGACCGCGGAGGGGTGCGCCGCGTGCCGGTGCGCTCCTCCGCACCCCGCCGCGGTCAGGCGACTCCGCGGTCAGCTC
>NZ_PSWH01000045.1:0-21078 GCF_002932105.1 Rathayibacter sp. AY1C1
GGTCGGGGGAATCGTCCCACGGCGGGGGAGACGACGACGCCCCCCGGTCCGGGGACCAGGGGGCGTCGTGGCGGAGGGGCGTCAGCCGCGGCTGGCCCAGACCGCGCGGCGGCTGTCGTACTCGACGAGGTTGCCGTCGTCCTGCATGACGAGCTTGTAGGGGCCGACCGACGCGGCGGGCGGGACGACCGACCATCCGCTCGTCGTCTCGGTGCCCACGGCGATCTGCCCGCTGGTGTCGAGGGCGAAGAAGCCGCCTGCGCGGGTGGTCTTCGACGCCCAGATCGGGCCGTTCTTGCCGTAGACGACGAAGTTGCCGTCCGCCTGCATCACCGCTCGGTAGACGCCGTTCGCGGAGCGGAGGAAGCTGCCCGCCTCGAGCGAGTTCGCCGCGTAGAGGGTGGTCGAGGGGAAGGCGGCCTGGCTGGTCCAGATCACGTCGTCGGACGGGTTCACGATGATCAGCGAGCCGGCGTTGTTGATGCCCAGGCGGAGGTCCTTGCCGCGCGTGCCCGAGAACCACTTGACGGAGCCGTCGGAGCCGTAGACGACGGCGTTGCCGTCCTTCTGCATGGTGATGCGGTTGCCGGAGCCGCCGGTGCCGGTGCCCCAGACGGCGCCCTGGGGGCCGTAGCCGACGAAGTTGCCGTCGTTCTGCATGACGGCGCTGAAGCGGCCGTCGACGGAGGTGAGCTGGTGGACGGGGCGGAGGGTCTGCTCCGTGAACAGCGTGTCGGTCACCGGCTCGGCGATGACGCGGCGGACGCTGCTCGCCCAGGCGGGCGAGCCGTTCTCGCGGTAGACGACGAGGTTGCCGTCGGGCTGCATGATCACCGAGGCTCCCGCCTCGTTGATCGTGTTCGTGCTCCACACGGGGCCGCCCTTGGCGGAGTAGACGACCATGTTGCCGTCGGTCTGCATGACCAGGTGGTCGCCGCGGCCCTGGGTGTTCGTGGCGAAAGTGGGGCGGCCCTGCGGGTCGTAGAGCACGGCGTTGCCGTCGGTCTGCATCCGGAACGAGTAGCCGTTCGTGCCCGAGACGATCCGCTGTCCGGCGGCCAGCTCCTCGCCGCCGACGAGGGCGTTGTAGTAGCTGACGGCCGCGCGGGCGGTCTGCTGGGCGGCCTCGGGCGACTCGCTCGCGGGGGCGAGGCCGGTCGGCGCCTCCTCGGAGGAGGAGAGGGGCTTCTGCGGGTTCTCCGCGGCGAGGGCCGGGGTCGCGCCGAAGAGCAGGGCCCCGGTCGCGACGAGCGCGACCAACGTTGAGGCGAGGGGGGGGGTGGAGGAGGAACGCGTCATCGCAGGACTTTCTCGAGTGGCCGGCGGGGGCCGGAAGAGGGGGTACTCGATGCTCGCACGGCGGACGCACGAGTGCGACCGGAACGGGGGCCCTCCGTCTGGGGGACGCGCGGGAGCTGAGGTCCTCCGCGGGTCAGAGCGCCGGGAGAGGCCGCCTGAGAGCGTCCAGCCGCTTCCGCCAGGCGTCCAGGCGGCCCGGCTCCGCGGCGAGCGCCGGTCCGTCCACCCAGGCGGTCGCCAGCCGGAGACCGTGCAGGGCGTTGGCCGTCCAGACCTCACGGCCCTCCAGCGACTCCGGCTCGGCCGGGGCCTCGATCACGTCCACGCCGAGCGCGCCGGCGAGCACCGAGACCGTGCGGGCCGTCACGCTGCGCACGCGGGTGCTCGTCGCCGGAGGGACGACCAGCGCATCGCCCAGCCACCACAGGATCGCGCTGCTCGCTCCGTCGATGACGGCGCCGTCGGCGTCGAGCAGCACGGCCTCGTCCGCTCCCGCGGCGTGCGCGCGCGTGCGGAGGAGGGCAAGACGCGCGATGTCCGGCCCCTTCCAGGAGGGTGTCCGGCGCGGATCCACGGGGCTCGTCCACAGCACCACGGAGCGGGACGTCGGCGGGGCGGATCGCAGCCGGAGCCGCAGGGCGCCTCCCGAGAGCTCGACGCGGGGGAAGGACCGGCCCTCGCGGGGCAGGGCGGCGATCGCGGCGTGGAGGAACGGCTCGACGTCCGGGTGCCCGCCCGCCGAGGCGACGGAGGCGGCGAACCGCTCGCGGTGCAGGTCGAGCCCGCGGACGCGTCCCTCGTCCACCAGCCAGGAGTCGGCCGCGTCCAGGGAGGTGCCGGGCGGCTCGGGAACGCTCGTCAGGGCCCGCCCGTCCCACTCCCGAACCTGCTCGCCGTCCACGACCGCCTACGCTAGCCCAGTGGTCTCGGAGGATCGGCACGTCCGCTCGATCGAGCTGCCCTGGGTCGATCCGGAGCTCGCGCACCACGCCCTGTTCGCCACGGCCGAGGCGTCGTTCTGGCTCGACTCGGGCCTCGGAGCGACGAGCGGCCGCTCCTACCTCGGGGCGTGCGCCCGCGAGGACGTGCTCCTCGTCGAGGCCGGCGGCGACGTGGCGGCGGCGCTCGCCGCCGTCGACGACGAGGCCCCCGCGGGCGACCGCGCGCTCGGCCGCTACGGCTGGATCTCCTACGAGGCGGGAGCCGCCTTCGTCTCCCTGCCGACGGCGCCGGCCGGCCCCGCGGATCCGCCCGCCCTCGCCCTGCTCCGAGGCGACCCCGTGCTCGAGTTCGACCACGGGGCCCGGACCGTCCGCCTGGTCGCCACGGGCGACGCGCAGGACCTCACCGCGCGCCTGCTCGAGCTCGTCGGCGCGCCCGCACCCGCGGACCCCGCGGATCCCGAGCCCGCCGGCGACCCGGTCCGCCGCCACTCCGCCGCCGAGTACACGGCGCTGATCGGCCGCTGCCAGGAGGCCATCCGCGCGGGCGACGCCTACCAGCTCTGCCTCACCGACGAGATCGTCGTCGAGGGCCGGTTCGATCCCGTCGAGGCGTACCGTCGCCTCCGCCGCTCCAGCCCGAGCCATCACGGCGGGCTGATCCGCCTCGGCCCGCTCGCGCTCGTCAGCGCCTCGCCCGAGCGGTTCCTCACCGGCGGGGCCGATGGACGCGTCGCCACGCATCCCATCAAGGGCACGCGCCCCCGGGGCCGGGACGCCGACGAGGACCGCGCGCTCCGGGACGAGCTCGTGTCGAGCGTGAAGGAGCGGGCCGAGAACGTGATGATCGTGGACCTCGTCCGCAACGACCTCGCCCGGATCGCCGCCCCCGGCTCCGTCGTCGTCGACCGCCTGCTCGAGGTGGAGAGCTACCCGCACGTCCACCAGCTGGTCAGCGAGGTCTCGGCCCGCCGGGCGCCCGGCGTCGGGATCGCCGAGCTGATCGCAGCCCTCTTCCCGGCCGGCTCGATGACGGGAGCGCCCAAGCGCCGGGCCGTGGAGCTGCTGCGGGAGTGGGAGGGCGGTCCCCGCGGCGTCTACTCCGGCGCCTTCGGCCGCCTGGGCTCGGACGGCTCGCTGGACCTCGCGATGACGATCCGCACCCTCGTGCTCGACGGCGAGCGCGCCCGCCTGGGGACCGGCGGCGGCATCACCGCGCTCTCGGTGCCGGAGGAGGAGGTCGAGGAGACGCGGCTGAAGGCGCGGGCGCTCCTCGCGGTGCTGGGCGCCGCCGAGGAGTGAGCGGGCGCCGCGTTCGTCTGCCGTGCGCGCGGGGCCAGTAGGGTTGATGGTCGAACGCAGCCGCCCACGCGTGCGCGTTCTCCCCCTCCTTCAGAAGTGAGAAGCACCTGTGGCAGAAGACACCTCCCGGCAGACCGGCGCGAGCGACGAGGAGCGCTACGACTTCCGAGCGCTCCAGGAGAAGTGGCTCCCGATCTGGGAGGAGACGCGCCCGTTCGCGACGGACGACCCCGACGACAAGCGCCCCCGCAAGTACGTGCTCGACATGTTCCCGTACCCCTCGGGCGACCTGCACATGGGCCACGCCGAGGCGTACGCGCTCGGAGACGTGATCGCGCGCTACTGGCGCCAGCAGGGCTTCAACGTCCTCCACCCGATCGGCTGGGACAGCTTCGGCCTGCCCGCCGAGAACGCCGCGATCAAGCGCGGGCTGAACCCGGTCACCTGGACCTACGACAACATCGAGCAGCAGAAGCGCTCGATGAAGCGCTACGCCGCGTCCTTCGACTGGGACCGCGTGCTGCACACCTCCGACCCCGAGTACTACAAGTGGAACCAGTGGCTGTTCCTCAAGATGTACGAGAAGGGCCTCGCCTACCGCAAGGACAGCTGGGTCAACTGGGACCCGGTGGACCAGACGGTCCTGGCGAACGAGCAGGTCCTGGCGGACGGCACCTCCGAGCGCTCCGGCGCGGTCGTGGTCAAGAAGAAGCTCACGCAGTGGTACTTCAAGATCACCGACTACGCCGACCGGCTGCTCGACGACCTGAACCAGCTCGAGGGCTCCTGGCCGTCGAAGGTCATCGCCATGCAGCGCAACTGGATCGGCCGCTCCATCGGCGCCGACGTCGAGTTCGAGATCGAGGGCCGCGACGAGCGCGTCACCGTCTTCACCACGCGCCCCGACACGCTCTACGGGGCGACCTTCATGGTCGTCGCGCCCGACTCCGACCTCGCCTCCGAGCTGGTCGAGGGCTCCGAGCCCGCGATCCGCGACGCGTTCCGCAGCTACCTCGAGACGGTGCAGAAGTCGAGCGAGATCGAGCGCCTGACCGCCGACCGCCCCAAGACCGGCGTGTTCCTCGGCCGCTACGCGGTGAACCCCGTGAACGGCGAGCGGCTGCCGATCTGGGCCGCCGACTACGTCCTCTCGGACTACGGCCACGGAGCCGTCATGGCCGTGCCCGCGCACGACCAGCGCGACCTCGACTTCGCCCGCGCCTTCGACCTGCCCGTGCGCGTGGTCGTCGACACCAACGCGTCCGTCACCGGGGCGATCCCGGTCATCCCGGAGGACCCGGAGGAGCTGGCCGCGCTCGAGAAGGAGTACTCGCTCGACCCCGCCACGACCGGCGAGGCGCTGACCGGCGACGGCCGCCTGATCAACTCCGGGCCGCTCGACGGGCTCTCCAAGCGCACCGCCATCGAGCGCGTCATCAGGATGCTCGAGGAGCGCGGCCGCGGCCGCTCGGCCAAGAACTACCGCTTGCGCGACTGGCTGATCTCGCGTCAGCGCTACTGGGGCACCCCCATCCCGATCATCCACGGAGCCGACGGCGAGCTCGTGCCGGTTCCCGAGGACCAGCTGCCCGTCGTCCTGCCCTCCACCGACGGTCTCGACCTGCAGCCGAAGGGCTCGTCGCCGCTCGGAGCGGCGGAGGACTGGGTGAACGTGCCGCACCCGGTGGACGGCTCGCCCGCCCGCCGCGACCCGGACACGATGGACACCTTCGTCGACTCCTCGTGGTACTTCCTCCGCTTCCTCTCGCCGAAGGACGACACGCAGGCCTTCGATCCGAAGCTCGCCGAGAAGTGGGCGCCCGTCGACCAGTACGTCGGGGGCGTGACGCACGCGATCCTGCACCTGCTGTACGCGCGCTTCATCACCAAGGTGCTGTTCGACCTGGGCTACGTGTCGTTCACGGAGCCGTTCACGGCGCTGCTGAACCAGGGCATGGTGCAGATGGACGGCGCGGCGATGTCCAAGTCGAAGGGCAACATCGTCCGCCTCTCGGACCAGCTGGACGAGTTCGGCGTCGACGCCGTGCGCCTGACGATGGCGTTCGCCGGCCCGCCCGAGGACGACATCGACTGGGCCGACGTCTCGCCCGGCGGCAGCGCGAAGTTCCTCGCCCGCGCCTGGCGCCTGGCGAAGGACGTCACCTCGAGGCCCGACGTCGAGTGGAAGTCGGGCGACGCGGCTCTGCGCCGCCAGACCCACCGCTTCCTCGCGGAGTCCCCGTCGCTGATCGAGGCGTTCAAGTTCAACGTCGTGGTCGCGCGGCTGATGGAGCTCGTCAACGCGACCCGCAAGGTCGTCGACTCGGGTGCCGGGGCCGGGGATCCCGCGGTCCGCGAGGCGGTCGAGGTGGTCGCGATGGCTCTCAACCTGTTCGCGCCGTACACGGCCGAGGACATGTGGCACCGCCTGGGCTACGAGGGCACCGTCGCGCACGCGCTCTGGCGCAAGGCCGACCCGTCGCTGCTGGTCGAGGAGAAGGTCACGGCGATCCTGCAGGTCGACGGCAAGGTCCGCGACCGGCTCGAGGTCTCGCCGAAGATCTCCTCCGACGAGCTCGAGGAGAAGGCGCGGGCCACGGCCGGCGTCGCCCGGGCTCTCGTCGGCCGCGAGGTCGTGAAGGCGATCGTGCGCGCGCCGCGCCTGGTGAACCTGGTGACGAAGGCGGTCTAGCCGCCGATCCGTCCCGACGGGGCTCCTCCTCTCGCGGGAGGGGCCCCGTCGTGCGTTCTGCGCCGGTGCTGCCCTTTCCTCCACAGGGAGGCGATCCGGCGGGCTCTCCTCGGATCGGCGTCGGCGGCCGCTCCGGGCGGGGACACGGGTCCTACCGTCGGCGGATGCCAGAGACCAGCGGGACGGACGACGAGCAGCTGACGGCGCTGCTGCGGCCCCGCCGCGCCCGCCCGCGCTGGCGCGTGGGAGTGGGAGCGGCGGTCGTGCTTGTCATCGGCGCCGCGGTGGTCGCGGTGCTGCTCGCGGGAGCGCGGTCGAGCGGTCGTGAGCGGGTCCTGGAGCCCGCCGTGTCGACGAGCGCGCCCGCTGCTGCGCTGGTCGAGTCGCTGTACGTGCACGTGGCCGGGGAGGTCGCCTCTCCGGGGCTGTACGTCCTGTCGCCGGAGGCGCGGGTGGCGGACGCGGTCGCCGCCGCCGGAGGGTTCCAGGAGTCGGCGGAGCGCGCGGCGGTCAACCTGGCCCGGAGGCTCGTCGACGGCGAGCAGATCGTCGTGCCGGCCGTGGGAGCGGCGCCGGCCGCGGCGGGAGCGGCTCCGGGCGGATCCGCTCCGGGAGGGGCCTCCGCCGCCGGATCCGTGCTGAGCCTGAGCACGGCGACGGCGGCCCAGCTGGAGGAGCTGCCCGAGATCGGCCCGGCGACCGCGAAGAAGATCGTCGCCCACCGGGAGGCGAACGGCCCGTTCTCCTCTGTCGACCAGCTGCTCGAGGTCCCCGGGATCGGCGAGAAGACGCTCGCCGCGTTCCGCGACCAGGTCGCGCCGTGACGAGCGTCCGGGCGACCGACCTGCGGCTCCTGCCGGCAGCGGTGTCCGCCTGGACCACGGCGTGGGCGGCCGGGATGCTGCCGGTCGCGGCGGTGCTCGACGGAGGCCTCTCGTGGTGCGCCGCGGGCTGGGTGCTGCTCGGGGCGGCGTGCGTCCTGCTCCGGCGCGGCCTCGGCGGGCGGCTGGTCGGAGCGGTGCTCGTCGGGGGCGCGGGTGCCGCCCTCGCCCTCACCTCCGTCGTCGCCGCGGCGCCCGGTGACCACCCGGCGTCGCTGCGGGAGGCACAGGAGGATCGCGCCCTCACCCCGGTCACCGTGCGCGTCGACACGGGTGCCCGACCGCTCGCGACCGGGGGAGTGTGGTTCGACGCGACGGCGCTGCGGGTGGGAGACGCGTCGACCGCGGCCCCCGTCCGCGTGCTGCTCGCCGATCCCGGCGGTCGGCTGCCGGTGGGCGCCGAGCTCGACCTGGAGGCGCGTGCTGCGGCGCAGGAGGCGCCCGTCGGCGAGGCGACGATGCTGAGGGCGGCGTCCGTTCAGGACCGGCGCGGTCCCGGGGGAGCGGCGGCCGTCGCGGAGGTGCTGCGCTCGCGCTTCCTCGAACGCGCGGCGCTGGTCGGCGGCGACGTGGCGGGGCTGCTGCCGGGCCTCGCGACCGGCGACACGTCCGCGCTCGACGCGGGGCTCGAGGAGGCGATGCGCACCGCGTCGCTCACCCACCTGACCGCCGTCTCGGGCGCCAACTGCGCCGTGGTGGTGGTCGCCGGCTGGACGATCGCGGCGCTCCTCGGCGCCGGGCGCCGCCTCCGGACCGTCGCCGCCCTCGCCCTGCTCGCCGGCTTCGTGGTGCTGGTGACCCCCGAGCCGAGCGTGGTGCGGGCCGCCGTGATGGCGACGGTGGTCCTCCTCGCGCGGCTCGGGCGTCGCTCCGGAGCGGCCGTGCCCGCCCTGCTCGCGACCGTCGTCGTGCTCGTGGCCGCCGACCCCTCGATCGCGGGGAGGCTCGGCTTCGTGCTGTCCGTCCTCGCCACCGCCGGACTCCTGCTGCTCGCCGAGCCGATCGCGGGCGCTCTCGGTCGAGTGCTGCCCCGGCCTCTCGCCCTGCTGCTCGCGGTGCCGACCGCGGCGCAGCTCGCCTGCCAGCCCGTGCTGCTGCTCGTGGACCCGTCGGTGCCGGTGTACGGAGTGCTCGCCAACCTGCTCGCCGAGCCCGCGGCACCCGCCGCGACCGGGCTCGGGCTCATCGGCTGCCTGCTCGCCCCCTGGTGGCCCGGAGCCGCCGACGCGGCGATCCGGCTCGCCGCCGTCCCCGCCTGGTGGATCGCCTCGATCGCCCGCGCCGTCGACTCGTGGCCCGCCCCGAGGATCGCCTGGTGGCCCGGAGTAGGAGGAGCGCTCACGCTCACCGTGCTGACCCTGCTCGCCCTCGTGCTGGTCACGCAGTCGCCGCGGCTCGCGCGGGTGCGCCGGGTCGCCGCCGTCGGGCTGGCGTGCGCGATCGCCGCCGCCGGCGGCACCACCGTCGCCACGCCGCTCCTCCGCGCCGCCTCGGTTCCCGAGGACTGGCGTGTCGCGATGTGCGACGTCGGGCAGGGCGACGCGGTCCTCCTCCGCGGAGACGCGGGCGTGCTGCTCGTCGACACGGGGCCCGAGCCCGCACCGCTCGAGGCCTGCCTCCGCCTGATGGGAGTGGACCGGATCCCGCTGCTGGTGCTGACGCACTACGACCTCGACCACGTCGGCGGGCTCCAGACCGTCCTCGGACGGACCGACGCCGCGCTCGTCGGGCCCGCCGCGGGCCGCGACGACGAGCGCGACCGGGCGGCGCTCACCGGCGCGGGGGTCGCCGTGCAGGAGGCGGTCCGCGGCGACAGCGGCGCGCTCGGCTCGCTGCGCTGGCGGGTCGAGTGGCCGGAGCGGCGGAGCGCGCTGCGGGGCAACGAGGCGAGCGTGACCCTCCGGGTCGACATCGGCGCGGACGCCCGCGGCGGCCCGCTCTCCGTCGCACTCCTGGGCGACCTCGGCGAGCAGGAGCAGGGGCGCGTCTCCCGGCTGCCGGTCGGCCGGGTCGACGTCGTCAAGGTCGCGCATCACGGCTCCGCCGACCAGTCGCCCGCCCTCTACGACGCGCTCGGCGCGAGCGTCGGGCTGATCTCCGTCGGGGCGGAGAACGACTACGGACATCCGAATCCGTCGCTCCTCGCTCTGCTGGCCGAGCGCGGGGTCGAGGCGCTGAGGTCGGATGTCGAGGGTACGGTCGTGCTCGCGTCCCGCAGCGACGGGATCGCGGTCTGGGTGAGCGGCGCGACGGCTCCCGCGGCGTCCTCGGGGCGCCGTGAGCGGGCCGTAGGGTGGAGGGCGCTCGGACGGGCGCGGCACGGAAGGACACGGCATGGCAGGCAGGGCCCCGGCGCGCGCGAAGGCAGCGCCCTCGAAGGCGGCGATCCCGCAGCTCGCCTGGAACCAGACCCGGCCGGCGCCGATCGTGCTGATCACCGGCCCGGAGCAGTTCCTCGCCGACCGCGCGCTGCGCTTCCTCCGTGAGTTCCTCCGGGCCGAGGATCCGAGCCTCGAGGTCAGCGACATCGACGCCGGCGGCTACGCGCCGGGGGAGCTACTGACGCTCGCGAGCCCGTCCCTCTTCGACGAGCCCCGCCTCATCCGCGTCTCGAATGTCGAGAAGTGCACGGACGCGTTCCTCCTCGAGACCCTCGACTACCTCTCGGCGCCCGCGGACGGGGCGACCCTGGTGCTCCGCCACGGCGGCGGCAACCGGGGCAAGAAGCTCCTCGACGCCATCCGCTCGGGCACGGGCGGCGGCATCGAGATCGTCTGCGCCGAGCTCAAGCGCGAGAGCGACAAGGTCGACTTCGCGATCGCCGAGTTCCGCACCGCCGGCCGCACGGCGACCACCGGTGCCGTCCGAGCCCTGGTGTCTGCCTTCTCCGACGACCTCGACGAGCTCGCGTCGGCGTGCCAGCAGCTGCTGTCCGACGTCACCGGCGAGATCACCGAGGCGACCGTCGCGAAGTACTACGGCGGCCGCGTCGAGACCACGGCCTTCACCGTCGCCGACTCGGCGATCGCGGGCCGTCACGGCGAGGCGCTGCTCGGGCTCCGCCACGCCCTCGCCTCCGGTGCCGACCCGGTACCGATCGTCGCCGCGTTCGCGAGCAAGCTGCGGACCATGGCGAAGGTCGCCGGCTCGCGCGAGGGCTCGGGCCAGGTCGCCTCGCGTCTGGGCCTCGCTCCGTGGCAGGTGGACCGGGCCCGGCGCGACCTGCAGGGCTGGACCGGCGAGGGCCTCGGCACCGCGATCCTGACGGTCGCCGACGCCGACGCGAACGTGAAGGGCGCCACCCGCGACCCCGTGTACGCCCTCGAGCGCATGGTCTCCGTCGTGTCCGCCCGGGGCCTCTGACCCGCCCGAAAGACCCTGCGCCCGCGATCCGCACCGACCTCGTCCCCTGCGGTTCTCGATACGCCGCTCCGCGGCCGCTCGACCAGCAGTGAGGGGATCACCTCCCCTCGCAGGGTCGCACCGCGGCCGACGAAGAGTCGGACGACGACCCCGCAGGGTCACCGGCGATCCGCGTGCGAGCGGATCGTCGTACCCGGAACGGAACCCGCTCCTCCCACTGCGACCATGCGCGGAAGCCGACTGCGCGACGGGCGACGAGGCACGAGGAGCCCGTCGAGATCGGTGCGGGTCACCGCCGATCCGCGTGTCAGCGGATCGTCGTACCCCGAAACGCTCTCCGCTCCTCCACCCGCGACCCTCCGCGGTAGCCAACCGGGCCGCAGCCGATCGAGAGCCGGACGATGCCCTCGCAGGGTCACCGGCGATCCGCGTGTCAGCGGATCGTCGTACCCGGAACGCAGGACGCTCCTCCCACCGCGACCACCCCTGTGAGCCGACCGCGCGACGGGCGACGAGGCACGAGGAGCCCGTCGACCGCGAAGCTGCAACGACGGAGGGCCCGGCCAATGGCCGGACCCTCCGTCGTTGCAGCTTCGCGCAGTACTACAGCGCGGCGACCTGCTTCGCGATGGCCGACTTGCGGTTCGCGGCCTGGTTCTTGTGGATGACGCCCTTGCTGGCGGCCTTGTCGAGCTTCTTGGCGGCGAAGGCGAGGGCGGTGCCGGCCTTCTCGGTGTCGCCGGCGGCGATGGCGGTGTGGACCGAGCGGATGGCGGTCTTCAGCTCGCTCTTGACGGCCTTGTTGCGCTCGTTCGCCTTCTTGTTGGTGAGGTTGCGCTTGATCTGCGACTTGATGTTTGCCACGTGGATTACCTTCTTCTCGGATGTGCGTGTGTGCAGCCGGCTACTCGACGGAGTGCCCCTTCCGCGGGCGTCTGAACGCCCTGCGGTGCGACTGGAGGTCGCCGGCTTCTGATCACTCCACGCCTGCCGGGTGTCCGGAGGGGGAGCGCAAGCCAACAAGGAACTTTAGCGCACCCGTCGTCACCCTTCAACCGCGCCGCGCCCGCGGGTGCGGCGCCGTCCGGGTCGGGGCCGCCGGGGCGACACGCCGGGGGAGGCGGACCGCCGTGGCGTCTCGCGGCCCGGGCCCGCCGGTAACGTGACGCCGGTGCCCCGTCTCGCCGATCACCTCTCCGCGGTGCCGCCCTCGGGCATCCGCCACCTGTTCGAGATCGCGCTGCGGCTCGACGGAGTGACGCTCCTCGCGGTGGGCGAGCCCGACGTGCCGACCGCGCCGCACATCATCGAGGCGGCCCGGGCGGCGTGGGCGGCCGACGACACCCGCTACGGGCCCAACGGCGGCGTCCCCGAGCTCCGGCGCGCCATCGTCGAGAAGCTGGCACGAGACAACGGCATCGAGGCGGACGTCGAGCAGGTCTGGGTGACCGTCGGCGCCACGCAGGCGCTGCACCAGGCGATGACGCTCCTGCTCGGGCCCGGCGACGAGGTGCTCATCCCCGACCCGGGCTACACCGTCTTCACGACCAACGCGCGGACCATCGGCGCCGTCCCCGTGCCGTACACGCTGCGCGCTGAGAACGCCTTCCTCCCCGATCCCGAGGAGGTCGAGCGCCTGATCACCGACCGGACCCGCGTCCTGATCGTCAACAGCCCGTCCAATCCGCTCGGCGTGGTGTTCCCGAGGGAGGTCCTCGAGCGCCTGCTCGACATCGCCCGGCGCCACGACCTGTGGGTGCTCAGCGACGAGGTCTACGAGTACTTCACGTACGGGCGCCCGCACGCGAGCCTCGCGGCGATCGCGCAGGAGCGCGGGGACGACGCAGACCGCGTCCTCAGCGTCTTCTCCTTCTCGAAGACCTACGCGATGACCGGCGTCCGCGTCGGCTACCTCGTGACGCCTCCCGGCTTCACGTCGATCATGGTCACGGTGCAGGAGGCGGCGATCAGCTGCGTCGCCACTCCGGACCAGCGCGCCGCCCTCGCCGCTCTGACAGGGCCGCAGGACGCGGTGGCCGCCGCCTCCGACCACTACCTCGCCAACCTGCGGCTCGCGACGGGCGTGCTCGACGAGCGGGGGATCGCCTACCGCGAGCCCGAGGGCGCGTTCTACCTGTGGATCGACATGGCACACGCGACCGGCGGGGACGTCGCCTCCTGGGTCGAGTCCTTCCTCCTCGAGACCCTCGTCGCCGTCGCTCCCGGCAGCGCCTTCGGCCGCACCGGCGAGGGCTGGATCCGCGTCTGCCTCGCCGCTGACCCCGCGGCGCTGGAGCACGGGCTGCGCGCTCTCCCGACCCCGGTGCGCGGATGAGCGCCGCCGAGGTGCTGGTCCGGCGCGTCCGGGCGGAGGAGTACGACGAGGTCTCGCGCCTGCGGCTCGCCGCCTACGCCCACGACTACGAGCTGGGGGAGGAGTACGCCGCCGACGTCGCCGCGGTCGCCCGGCACGACGTCGAGGGCGAGGTCTGGGTCGCCGTCGAGGGCGACGGGCGGATCCTCGCGACGGTCACCACTGCGCGCCCGGGCGCGAACCTGTACGAGCTCGGCCGCCCCGGCGAGCTGGACTGGCGGCTGCTCGCCGTCGCCCCGGAGGCACACGGGCGGGGTCTCGGGCGGCTGCTCACGGAGTTCGTCGTGATGCTCGCCGCTGAGCGGGGCCTCCAGCGGGTCGTGATGAACAGCGGCACGCTGATGACCACCGCGCACGCCCTCTACGAGAGCATGGGCTTCGTCCGCCTCGGCGAGCGGGAGAACCCGCCCGGCGTCGAGCCCACCCGCACCTACGGACTCGATCTGTAGCCGCCGGTCCCGGCCTCCGCCGCCGGGCATGGGACACTGGTCCCACGATGTCTCCACGTGCACACTCCGGGCTCGAGCCCGCCGCGACCGATCCGGCGTCCATCCGCAACTTCTGCATCATCGCCCACATCGACCACGGCAAGTCCACCCTCGCCGACCGGATGCTCGGCATCACGGGTGTCGTCGAGGACCGGGCGATGCGCGCGCAGTACCTCGACCGCATGGACATCGAGCGCGAGCGCGGCATCACGATCAAGTCGCAGGCCGTGCGGATGCCGTGGGAGCGCGACGGGCGCACGTTCGCCCTGAACATGATCGACACTCCGGGTCACGTCGACTTCTCCTACGAGGTCAGCCGCTCGCTGGCGGCCTGCGAGGGCGCGATCCTCCTGGTCGACGCGGCGCAGGGCATCGAGGCGCAGACGCTCGCGAACCTCTACCTCGCGCTCGAGAACGACCTCACGATCATCCCTGTCCTGAACAAGATCGACCTGCCGGCCGCGGATCCCGAGAAGTACGCGAAGGAGCTCGCGAGCCTCATCGGCGGCGACCCGGACGACGTCCTCCGCGTCTCCGGCAAGACCGGCATGGGCGTCGAGGCGCTGCTCGACCGCGTCACCGAGCTCATCCCGCCGCCCGTCGGCGACCCCTCCGCCCCGGCGCGCGCCATGATCTTCGACTCCGTGTACGACGCCTACCGCGGGGTCGTCACCTACGTCCGGATGATCGACGGCAAGCTCTCGCCGCGCGAGAAGATCCAGATGATGTCGACCCGCGCCACGCACGAGATCCTCGAGATCGGCGTGTCGAGCCCCGAGCCCGTCGCGACACAGGGTCTCGCGGTCGGCGAGGTGGGCTACCTGATCACCGGTGTGAAGGACGTGCGCCAGTCGAAGGTCGGCGACACCGTCACCACGGCGTCCAAGCCCGCGACGCAGGCGCTGCCCGGCTACACCGAGCCGCTCCCGATGGTGTTCTCGGGCCTGTACCCGATCGACGGCAGCGACTACCCGGACCTGCGCGAGGCCCTCGACAAGCTCAAGCTCTCGGACGCGGCGCTCGTCTACGAGCCCGAGACGTCGGTGGCGCTCGGCTTCGGCTTCCGCTGCGGCTTCCTCGGCCTCCTGCACCTCGAGATCATCACCGAGCGCCTGCAGCGCGAGTTCGGTCTCGACCTCATCACCACGGCGCCCTCGGTCATCTACGAGGTCTCGACGGAGGACAAGAAGACCGTCACCGTCACGAACCCGAGCGAGTTCCCCGTCGGGAAGATCGCCGCCGTCACGGAGCCGATCGTCAAGGCCGCGATCCTCGCGCCGAAGGACTACGTCGGCACGATCATGGAGCTCTGCCAGAGCCGCCGCGGGACCCTGATCGGCATGGAGTACCTGGGCGAGGACCGGGTCGAGATCCGCTACCACATGCCCCTCGGCGAGATCGTCTTCGACTTCTTCGACAACCTCAAGTCCAAGACCGCCGGCTACGCCTCGCTCGACTACGAGCCCGCCGGCTCGCAGGAGGCCGACCTCGTGAAGGTCGACATCCTGCTGCAGGGCGAGCAGGTCGACGCGTTCAGCGCGATCGTGCACCGGGAGAAGGCCTACGCCTACGGCGTGCTGATGACGGGGCGCCTGCGCAAGCTGATCCCGCGTCAGCAGTTCGAGGTGCCGATCCAGGCCGCCATCGGCGCCCGGATCATCGCCCGCGAGTCGATCAGCGCGATGCGCAAGGACGTCCTCGCCAAGTGCTACGGCGGCGACATCACCCGCAAGCGCAAGCTCCTCGAGAAGCAGAAGGAGGGCAAGAAGCGGATGAAGATGGTCGGCCGCGTCGAGGTCCCCCAGGAGGCGTTCATCGCCGCGCTCTCGGGTGACGTCGAGACCAAGGACAAGAAGTAGGACTCCTCCAGCGGAGGCGCACCCCCCGAGAGGGGACCTGCGGTGAGGGGCCATTGCGGCGCCGATCACTTCCCAGGTAGCTTTCGAGCGCTGGACGCGGCTGCGGATCGAGGACGATCCGCTCGGGGGCTGGAGCGTCGACGGTCGGCCCTCTCATCACGATCAAGGGGGAAGCCCGTGGACTCTGCACGCACGAGGAAGCACTGGATCAGATCGGGGGCGGCGCTGCTGGGCGTCGCAGCGGTGACGGCGGGATCGCTCGTCGCCGCCGCACCCGCATCAGCCGCGAGCCGTGAGGTGCAGGCGTCGCCCGCGCCCTTCGTCTGGGAGGACATCGACCAGTTCGGCGTCGCGAAGGGCCTGTCCGTCTCCTCCGACGCGGAGACCATCACCGTCGAGCTCCCGGCCGCGAGCGCGTCCGCCGGGTTCACGGAGTGGTCGCACCCGGGGTACGAGACCGTGGACTGGCGCCTCAGCACCAGCGATGCCGACTTCGTGTCGGGCTCCTCGGCTGTAGACGCCGCCGCCAACACCATCGAGATCCCGCTCGAGCGCACGGTGGGCTCGTTCGAGCAGCCCGCGGTGAGGCTCGACCTCACCGCGGAGGCGCCGCAGGCGGACGACGCCTACGTCCCCCCGGCGCTCGAGTCCACGACGGGATTCGACCTCAGCGTCACCGCCGGCCTGACCGTCGCTCCGGCGAGCGGCGAGGACGCGGCCGTGGTCGACCTGTCCGCGACCACTCCGAGCTCGACCCGCCACGACGGCATCTTCTGGGCCGGCGGCGGCAGCCTGACCGACGCGGGCGCCGGCGACGTCGTCGTCGTCGAGACGGGCGTGCCCGGCTTCTTCGGCACCTCCGTCCGGGCCACCGTCGGAACGGACGGCACCCCGGCGCTCACCGCCCCCGCTAGGGTCCTCGACGACGGCTCGTCGGTCGCGGTGAAGCCGAACCAGGACTTCTACGACCGGTACCAGAACTTCGGCGACACTTCGCTCACGGGCGCTCCCTCCATCCGCGTCACGGGAGCCGGCCGCGGTGTCGAGCAGCCGGCGGGCTCCGCCTTCGTCGTCCGGGTGCCCCTCAGGGTCGTCGCGTCGACGACTCCGCCGACCACCGGGCCGACCCCTGGCAACGGTCCGACGGTGACCCGCCTCGCGGGCACCGATCGCCAGGGCACCGCCGTCGAGATCTCGAAGGCGACCTTCGCCACCCCCGGCGTGCCCGTCGTCTACATCGCCACCGGCGCGAACTTCCCCGACGCGCTCAGCGCCGGTCCCGCCGCCGCGAAGCAGGGCGGCCCGCTCCTCCTGGTCGACCGCGACTCGGTGAGCCAGGTCGTGCGCGACGAGCTCACCCGTCTCAAGCCCCAGCGGATCGTCGTCGTCGGCTCCGACCTCAGCGTCAGCGACGCCCTCGCGACCGACCTCGGCCAGTACGCGAACGGGAGGGTCTTCCGCCTGGGAGGCACCGACCGCTACGACACGTCGCGGAAGATCATCGAGAGCGCCTTCGAAGGCACCTCGCCGAAGGGGGCCTGGCTCGCGACCGGCGAGAAGTTCCCCGACGCGCTCAGCGCCACCGCCGCCGCGGGCAAGAACTCGGCCCCCGTCGTCCTCGTGAACGGCGGCCTCCCGGCGGCCGACCCGACCACGGTCGGGATCCTGACGCGGCTCCGGCCGCCGGTGCTCACCATCGCGGGATCCGAGCTGTCGGTCAGCGCCGGCATCCAGAACTCCCTCACGGTGCCGGCCGGACCGGTCGTCAACCGCATCGGCGGGGTCGACCGCTACGACACCTCGGAGCAGCTCAACCTGGCGGCCTTCCCCCGCGGGTCGAAGACCGTGTTCCTGGCCACCGGAGAGAACTTCCCCGACGCCCTGGCGGGAGCCGCGGCCGCCGGGCGCACGGGGAGCCCCCTCTTCGCCGTGCCCCCGACCTGCGTGCCGGTCAAGGTGCTGCAGGACATCAAGGCCGGCGGAGCGACGAGCGTCGTCCTCCTCGGCGGCACCGGCACCCTGTCCGACGCCGTCGCGAAGCTGACTCCCTGCAGCTGACCCGACCCGCACCACGACGAGGGCCCTCCTCCCGCTCCGGCGGGGGAGGGCCCTCGGTCGTTCCCGGCTCGGGACGCCGACGGTCGGATACGCTGGGTCGGATGGACAGCACCACCCGGCACGCGGACTCGACGCGCGCCGCGCTCGAGGAGTCCGGGAAGAAGGTCGGGACGTGAGCATCCGCCGCTCCAACTTCGAGGGCCAGCCGCAGGTCACCTACGCGGCGGTCGGCGGCACTCTGGCACCCGACCTGCTCGAGTACCCGCCGGACGGCTTCACGGCCGAGCGCTTCGAGGCCCGTCTCGGCTCGGGCGACGAGCGCTTCGCCATCACCACCGCCTCCCTGATGACCTGGGGCGTGCAGCGCGGCAGCGGCATCGAGGTGACCGACATCACCAGCGGGAGCGGCGTGCAGTACACCGGCGTCAACTTCGACGCGGCGGGCACCCCGATCGACCTCGTCAGCCGGCCGACGGAGGAGCACTTCGCTCCCGACGGCACCCCCTACATCACCGCCGGCGTGACCGCCGTGCTCCGCGTGACCCTGCTCGGCCGCGTCTTCGACGCCCCGGTCCGCGTGGTCTACGTCGTCGACGAGCCCGACCAGGTCGGCTTCGCCTACGGCACCCTCGAGGGCCACCCCGAGAGCGGCGAGGAGTCCTTCGTCGTCGAGAAGCGCGCGGACGACTCGGTCTGGCTCGTCATCCGGGTCTTCTCGCGACCCTCCACCCGTCTCTACCGCCTGGGCGCGCCGGTGCTGCGCGCCGTGCAGAAGCGCCAGGTCGCCAAGTACCTGCGCGCGCTGCTGCCGGCGCGCGTCAGCTGACGTGGGGAGCGCCCTCCCGATCGCCGATCCTGCTCCGCTCGACGGCGGACTGCCCGCGTCCGTCGTCGACGGCGTGGAGCAGCGCGACCTCGGCCTCTACGTGCACGTGCCGTTCTGCCGGGTCCGCTGCGGGTACTGCGACTTCAACACCTACACGGCGACCGAGCTCCGCGGGGCGAAGCAGCAGGACTACGCCGACGAGGCGATCACCGAGATGGCTCTCGGTGCCGAGGTGCTCGAGCGCGCGGGTCTGCCCCGACGCCCCGCCCGCACGGTCTTCTTCGGCGGCGGGACGCCCACCCTCCTGCCCGCCGGCGATCTGGTGCGGATGCTGGACGGCCTCCGCACCCACTTCGGGGTCGCGCCCGACGCCGAGATCACCACCGAGGCGAACCCGGACTCCGTCGACGCCGCCTACATCCGCGCGCTGGCCGAGGCGGGCTTCACCCGCGTCAGCTTCGGGATGCAGTCGGCCGTGCCGCACGTCCTCGCCACGCTCGAGCGCACCCACGACCCGGAGCGGGTCCCGCTCGTGGTCGAGTGGGCGCGGGAGGCCGGCCTGCAGGTCAGCCTCGACCTCATCTACGGCACTCCGGGGGAGTCCCTCGCGGACTGGGAGCGGTCGCTCGACTCCGCGCTCGCCAACCGGCCGGACCACCTCTCGGCCTACGCCCTGATCGTGGAGGACGGCACGAAGCTCGCCCGGCAGATCCGCCGCGGCGAGGTCGCGACCCCGGACGACGACCTCACCGCCGACATGTACGAGCTCGCCGACGCGCGCCTGACCGCTGCCGGGTACTCCTGGTACGAGGTCAGCAACTGGGCGCGCGACGACGCCCACCGCTCCCGGCACAACCTCTCGTACTGGCTCGGCCACGACTGGTGGGGCGTCGGTCCCGGCGCGCACAGCCACGTCGGAGGCGTGCGCTGGTGGAACGTGAAGCACCCGGCGGCCTACGCCGACCGGCTGAGCACCGGGGTCTCGCCCGCTGCCGGGCGGGAGACGCTCGACGCGGGGACGCGGCGGGTGGAGGACGTGCTGCTGCGCTCGCGCCTGGCGGACGGGCTGCCCATCGACGCGATCGACGCCGATCGGCGCAGCGAGGTGGCGGGGCTCATCGCCGACGGCCTCGTCGACGGCCGGGCGGCGCTCGGCGGCCGGATCGTGCTGACCCTGCGCGGCCGTCTGCTGGCCGACGCGGTCGTGCGCCGCCTCACCGACGGCTGAGGCCGGATCCCGGGGCGGCCGACGCACGGCCGCCCCGGTGCCGCGGCTACTTGAAGAACGGGATGCTGAGCGGATAGGTGTAGTACTCGCCCGCGCTGGCGCGCACGGAGGCGATGATCGCGAAGACGATCACCAGGATCGGCACGACCAGGAACACGATGAAGCCGACGAGGACGAAGGACAGGATCGTCCCGGCGACGTAGGCGATCAGCGTCGTCAGGTGGAAGTTGAGGGCCGTCTTGGCGTGCGCCTCGAGGAACGGTCCGCGCCCCTTGAAGACCAGGAAGACGATCAGCGAGGGCAGGAAGCTGAAGAAGATGCCGGTCACGTGCGTGACGATCGCCCAGGTCTTCTCGTCCGCCGGGTTCAGCGGCGGAGCCGGGGTCCCGTAGACGGGGGGCGGGGGAGGGGTGGCCGACATGATGGTCTCCGTTCCGGCGGCGGCGACGGGCGTCCCCCGTGCGCTCGGCGTCCATCGTGGCATGCGGCGACTCTCTCCGCACCGGGCCGCGCGGGACCTCCTCCTCGGGGATGACGGGGCTCCTCCCCGCGGCCCTGCAGGAGTGCACCCCGGCCGATCCCCGCGCAACCCCGCCGGGCGGTCCGCCTCCCGGTTATGATTGGCACTCAGAGTTGCGGAGTGCCAGGCTCCGCGCGGCGTCAGCGCCGCAGACGGTCGTGCCCGCGGGCACTCGGAGTCCGGCGGGAGGTCGGTCGTATGGTCACGGAGCGCGGTCTCCAGGTCCTGCGCGTGATCGTGCAGGACTACGTGGCGAACCGGGAGCCGGTGGGCTCCAAGTCGATCGTCGAGCGCCACGCGTTCGGCGTCTCGGCCGCCACCATCCGCAACGAGATGGCCCAGCTGGAGGAGGAGGAGCTGATCGCGGCTCCGCACACGTCCTCCGGACGCGTGCCGACCGACAAGGGCTACCGCCTCTTCGTCGACCAGCTCGCCGACCTGCGCCCGCTGACCTCCGCGCAGCGCCAGGCGATCGAGACGTTCCTCGGGCAGAGCCCGGACCTCGACGAGGTGCTGGTCAAGACCGTCCGCCTGCTCTCGCAGCTCACCAACAGCGTCGCGCTCGTGCAGTACCCGTCGTTCGGAGCCGCGCGGCTGCGCCACGTGGAGCTCGTCGCCCTCGCTCCCCGCCGCCTCCTGTCGGTGCTGATCACCGACACCGGCAGGGTCGACCAGCGCGTGCTCGAGACCCCGGAGGACGTGGACGACGCGCTCCTCGGCGAGATCCGCGCGAAGCTCAACACGGCCGTGCTGGGCCTCGGGCTCCAGCAGGCGGCCGAGACGCTCGGCTCCGTCGCGGAGCGCTTCAGCCCCGAGCGGCGCCACGTGCTGACGCCGATCGTGCAGACCCTGCTCGAGCAGGTCGGCGCCAACCGGCAGGACCGCCTGGTCATGGCCGGCGCCGCGAACCTCGTCCGCACCGAGGAGGACTTCTCGGGCAGCATCTATCCCGTGCTCGAGGCGATAGAGGAGCAGGTGGAGCTGCTGCGCCTCTTCGCCGAGATGACGCCGGACCCCCGGGGCATCTCGGTGCGCATCGGCCGCGAGAACGCGCCGTTCGGGCTGCAGGAGACCTCGGTGCTCACGAGCGGGTACAACACCGCGGGCGGCCAGGTCTCGCGCCTGGGCGTGCTCGGCCCGATCCGGATGGACTACTCCGGCAACATCACCGCGGTGCGCGCCGTCGCCCGCTACCTCTCCCGCCTCCTCGGCGAGGAGTAGGCCCGACCTCCCGGCCCCCGCCGGAT
>NZ_PSWH01000046.1:0-20629 GCF_002932105.1 Rathayibacter sp. AY1C1
CCGCCCGCCCGCCCCTAGAAATCGGAGAACACACCACATGACAACGACGTCAGCGACGTCGACGCGCGGTGGAGCGCGCGTCCACGTCCAGCGCTTCGGCACCTTCCTCTCGGGAATGGTCATGCCGAACATCGCGGCCTTCATCGCCTGGGGCTTCATCACGGCCCTCTTCATCCAGACCGGATGGCTCCCCCTCCTCGGCATCGACGCCACCTGGGTCCAGCAGTTCGGCGGCTGGAGCACGGATCCCGACGTCGTCAACACCGGCCTCGTCGCCCCGATGATCACCTACCTCCTCCCGCTCCTCATCGCGAACACCGGCGGCCGCATGGTCTACGGCGCCCGCGGAGGCGTTGTCGGCACCATCGCGACCATGGGCGTCATCGTCGGCGCCGGCATCCCGATGTTCATCGGCGCCATGATCATGGGCCCGCTGTCGGCGTGGCTCATGAAGAAGGTCGACTCGATCTGGGACGGCAAGATCAAGCCCGGCTTCGAGATGCTGGTCAACAACTTCTCCGCCGGAATCCTCGGCCTCCTCCTCGCGCTCCTCGCCTTCGCGGGCGTCGCGCCGCTCGTGGTCGGCCTCTCGACCGCCCTCGGTGCGGGCGTGGAGTTCCTGGTCAACGCGGGCCTGCTCCCGCTGACCTCGCTCTTCATCGAGCCGGCGAAGATCCTCTTCCTGAACAACGCCATCAACCACGGCATCCTCACGCCGCTGGGCGTCCAGCAGGCGGAGGAGGCGGGCAAGTCCTACCTCTTCCTCCTCGAGGCCAACCCCGGCCCCGGCATGGGCGTGCTCCTGGCCTTCGCGTTCTTCGGCGTCGGCGCGGCCCGCGCCTCGGCTCCCGGTGCGGCGATCATCCACTTCATCGGCGGCATCCACGAGATCTACTTCCCGTACGTGCTGATGAAGCCGGCGCTGCTCGCGGCCGTCATCCTCGGCGGTGCGACCGGTGTCGCGACGAACGTCGCGTTCAACTCCGGCCTCCGCGCCCCCGCCTCGCCCGGCTCGATCATCGCGGTGCTCCTGCAGACCGCGAACGACAGCTTCCTCGGCGTCATCCTCTCGGTGATCCTCGCGACCGCCGTGTCGTTCCTGGTGGCCTCGGTCATCATCCGGTCCGGCCGCAAGCGCGACCTGGCCGCGGAGCAGGAGGGCGACGACAAGCTCGCCGCCGCCGTCGCCGCCAACGAGGCGAACAAGGGCAAGGAGAGCGCCGTCGGCTCGCTCATCAACGCCCGCGGCGCCAACGCTCCGCAGGACTCGGCCGGCGCCTCGACCGCGGGGGCCACGGCCACCGCGACCCAGGTCCGGAACATCGTCTTCGCCTGCGACGCCGGCATGGGCTCGTCCGCGATGGGCGCCTCGGTGCTGCGGAACAAGATGAAGAAGGCGGGCTTCGAGGACGTCACGGTCACCAACAAGGCGATCGCCGCTCTCGAGGACGACGTGGACCTGGTCATCACCCAGGCCGAGCTCACGGAGCGCGCCCGCCAGCGCACCCCGGGCGCGATCCACGTCTCCGTGGACAACTTCATGAACAGCCCGAAGTACGACGAGGTCGTCTCGCTGGTCGCGGAGCAGCACGGCAAGTAGTACGCCAACCATTCGGAGGGAACCCGTAGGGTGCGACAGGGCGGACACGCTCCGCTCGCCCCTGCGGGTTCCCTCGCTGTCAGCACCTCCACGGAAGGACGCACCCCATGAGCGACGTGCTCACCATCGGACAGATCGACGCCTCCGGCACCGCCACCACGAAGGAGGCCGCCATCAAGGAGGCCGCCGACATGCTGGTCGGCGTCGGCGCGGTCACCCCCGCCTACTACGAGGCCATGCTCGCCCGCGAGGCGACCGTCTCGACCTACATGGGCAACCTGCTCGCCATCCCGCACGGCACCAACGACGCGAAGGACGAGATCCGCTCCTCCGCCCTCTCGTTCGTGCGCTACGCGCAGCCGATCGACTGGGACGGCAACGAGGTGCGCTTCGTCGTCGGCATCGCCGGCGTCGACAACGAGCACCTCGAGATCCTCTCCAAGATCGCGATCATCTTCTCGGAGGAGGACGAGGTGCAGAAGCTCCTCGACGCCCCGGACGCGCAGTCGCTCTACAGCCTGCTGGGCGAGGTCAACTCCTGATGCCCACCGCCGTCCACTTCGGCGCCGGCAACATCGGCCGCGGCTTCGTCGGCCTGATCCTGCACGGCGCCGGCTACGAGCTCGTCTTCGCCGACGTCAACTCCGAGCTGATCGGCCGCCTCGGCGCTGCCGACAGCTACGAGGTGCACGAGGTGGGGGAGGAGGCGGCCACGCACGTCGTCGACCGCTTCCGCGCGATCGACTCGGCCGCCGACGAGGAGGCGCTCGTCCGCGAGATCGCCGCCGCCGACATCGTCACCACGGCCGTCGGCCCGAACATCCTGCGCTTCGTCGCCCCCGTGATCGCGAAGGGCCTCGCGGCCCGCGACGAGTCGGCGCCGCGGCTGGCGGTCATGGCCTGCGAGAACGCGATCAACGCCACGCGCCTCCTGCAGACCGAGGTCGCCGCGAACCTCGGCGCGGACGAGTGGGAGCGCCTGCGCACCCGCGCCGTCTTCGCCGACACCGCGGTGGACCGCATCGTCCCGAACCAGGACCCGGGCCAGGGCCTGGACGTGACGGTGGAGAGCTTCTTCGAGTGGGTCGTCGACCGCACTCCGTTCGAGGGCACCGAGCCGGAGATCCCGGGCGCGACCTGGGTCGACGACCTCGAGCCCTTCATCGAGCGGAAGCTCTTCACGGTGAACACCGGCCACGCGACGGCCGCCTACACCGGCTTCGCGGCCGGAGCGCACAAGCTCTCCGACGCGCTGGCGATGCCCGAGGTGCACGACGCGGTCAAGGCCGCGCTCGAGGACACCAAGGCGCTCATCGTGGCCAAGCACGGCTTCAGCGACGAGGAGCAGCAGGCCTACCTCGAGAAGACGCTGAAGCGCTTCGCCAACCCGTACCTGACCGACACGGTCGACCGGGTGGGACGCCAGCCGCTGCGGAAGCTGTCGCGGCACGAGCGCTTCATCGGACCGGCGGCCGAGCTCGCCGAGCGCGGGCGCACGCCGGAGGGCCTTCTCACCGCGATCGGCGCCGCGCTGCGCTTCGACGTGCCCGAGGACCCCCAGAGCGTGGAGCTCCACGAGAAGCTGGCCGCGCTCACCCCGGAGGAGTTCGTGGCGGAGGTCACCGGCCTCACGGCCGAGCATCCGCTCTTCGACCGGGTCGTGGCGGTCGTCCGCGGCTAGTCCCGTGGCCGCACGGCGGTGAACGACGACGAGGTCCTCTGCTTCCCGCGGGGGACCTCGTCGTCGTCTGCGGCGGCTCGGGCGGAGCGCTAGAACAGCCGCCAGCGGGTGAGCGGCCAGGCCACGGCGAAGACGCGTCCGGTGACCCTGTCGATCGGCACGGTCTTCACGCACGTGTCGATCGGCCCGCCGGCGCCGCGGCACTCGCCGAGCGAGTCGTTGGAGTTCGACCGGTGGTCGCCCAGGACGAAGAGGGAGCCCTCGGGGACGGTGTACTCGTCGAAGCATCGGAGGGACGCGGGGCTCGTCGTGCAGTCGAGGGTCCCGGGGGTGAAGGGGAAGTCCTCGAACACGTAGGACTCGTCCAGCGGCTTCCCGTCGACCAGCACGTGCCCCTCGGCGTCGCAGCAGGAGACGGTGTGGCCCCCCTCGGCGATCAGCCTCTTGACGAGGAACTCCTCGTGGGAGGGGCCGATGCTGGTGACGTCGCCGAAGGTCTTCACGATCTCGGAGAGGGGGCTGCCGGCCTCGTCGCTCGCGCCCCAGTCGGCGTCGCGCGAGAAGACGACGATCTGCCCCTCCTCCGGCCCGCCCTGGAGGGCGAGGGTGCGGTCGACCAGGATGCGGTCGCCGAAGAATCCGCCGCCCTGGAGGGTGTTCTCCATCGAGCCGGTCGGCACCGTGTACACCTTCACGAAGAAGGTCTGCACCAGGGCGATGACCGCGATCGCCGCCAGGATCGTCACCACCGGGTGCGAGTACCAGCTCCGCCTCGCGGTCGCGGACCTCGTCGTGCGCGCCATGTGCTCTCCCTCCGGCTCGACGGAGCCAGCCTAGGCGGCGGCGGACGCAGGGCCGGGCAGGGGGCGCGCGTCGGGCGCGGAGGCGGAGGAGGGGGCGACACGCCCGAGGTGGCGGAGCGGCCGCGATTCGCGTAGCATCGACCCTTGGTGTTTTGCGCGTGCTCCGGCATGCCCGCGAACCCCGATCCGGGCTCTCGCCCGGTGGTGGCTCGTCGCGGAAACATTCGCACGACCAGTACACACACTACTTCCGAACGACAGTGAGGCTATGGCCAAAAAAGACGGTGTCATCGAAATCGAAGGTGCGGTTGTCGAGGCGCTCCCCAACGCGATGTTCCGCGTGGAGCTGACCAACGGACACAAAGTTCTCGCCCATATCTCGGGCAAGATGCGTCAGCACTACATCCGGATCCTCCCCGAGGACCGGGTGATCGTGGAGCTGAGCCCCTACGACCTGACCCGCGGCCGGATCGTCTACCGCTACAAGTAGGCGTTCGCTCCGCTGACGTTCGCGACGTGCGTGTCCTGTAAGGAACGGCCCCGGCATCCGCCGGGAGCACGACGCCAGCGAAAACAAGGACAAGAACAATGAAGGTCAACCCCAGCGTCAAGCGCATCTGCGACCACTGCAAGATCATCCGCCGCCACGGCAACGTGATGGTCATCTGCAGCAGCAACCCCCGCCACAAGCAGCGCCAGGGCTAGTCCCGCTGCTTCCGCGAGGGAGCGCCGGGGCGGCGTGCCGCCCCCACTGCACAACTGAACACACCCGCAGCACCAGAAATCGCGCAGCACCCCGGCGACCCCGGGGTGGACGGCGAGGACACCTTCGGTCGGAGGCCGAGGCACCGGTGCTGCTTCACACCTCCACTCACTCACAGGAGAAGCCACAATGGCACGTCTGGCAGGAGTAGACATCCCGCGCGAGAAGCGCGTGGAGGTCGCACTGACCTACATCTACGGTGTCGGCCGCACTCGCGCGCTCAAGACCCTGAGCGACACCGGGATCGACGGCAACATCCGCGTCAAGGACCTCAGCGACGACCAGCTCGTCTCGCTCCGCGACTACATCGAGGGCAACTACAAGGTGGAGGGCGACCTCCGCCGCGAGGTCGCCGCCGACATCCGCCGCAAGGTCGAGATCGGCTCGTACGAGGGCCTCCGCCACCGTCGCGGCCTCCCGGTCCGTGGACAGCGCACCAAGACGAACGCGCGCACCCGCAAGGGACCCAAGCGCACCGTCGCCGGCAAGAAGAAGGCCGGCCGCAAGTAACGCGGGCGACACGGACCTAGAGGAGATACAGAATTGGCTACCCCCAAGTCGGCCGCGCGCAAGCCGCGCCGCAAGGAGAAGAAGAACATCGCTGTGGGCCAGGCCCACATCAAGTCGACGTTCAACAACACCATCGTCTCGATCACCGACCCCTCCGGGGCCGTCATCAGCTGGGCCTCGTCCGGTGGAGTCGGCTTCAAGGGCTCGCGCAAGTCGACGCCGTTCGCCGCCCAGCTCGCCGCCGAGTCGGCCGCGCGCCAGGCTCAGGAGCACGGCATGAAGAAGGTGGACGTCTTCGTGAAGGGCCCCGGCTCGGGTCGTGAGACCGCGATCCGCTCGCTCCAGGCCGCAGGCCTCGAGGTCGGCTCGATCAACGACGTCACCCCGCAGGCGCACAACGGCTGCCGCCCGCCCAAGCGTCGTCGCGTCTAAGCAGCACTCGCAGCCGTCGGCCGGCCGCACGAACCGCCCCCGGGCGGGGAGTGCGGCCGACCGGCGGATCGCGCATTTCTTTCACAACTCCACACTTCGCAAACGCACGTGTCATATAGCGGACACGTGATCGAAAGGAATCATCAGTGCTTATCGCACAGCGTCCGACGCTCACCGAGGAGAACATCTCGGAGTTCCGTTCCCGCTTCGTCATCGAGCCCCTCGAGCCCGGCTTCGGCTACACGCTCGGCAACTCGCTGCGTCGCACCCTGCTGTCCTCCATCCCCGGCGCTGCTGTCACCAGCATCCGGATCGACGGAGTCCTGCACGAGTTCACGACCGTCCCGGGCGTCCGCGAGGACGTCACCGAGATCATCCTGAACATCAAGGGACTCGTCGTCTCCTCCGAGCACGACGAGCCGATCACCGCCTACCTGCGCAAGCAGGGAGCCGGCCAGGTCACCGCCGCGGACATCTCGGCTCCGGCCGGTGTCGAGATCCACAACCCGGAGCTCGTCATCGCCACGCTGAACGACAAGGCGAAGTTCGAGCTCGAGCTCACGATCGAGCGCGGCCGCGGCTACGTCTCGGCGACCCAGAACCGCAGCGAGTTCTCCGAGGCCGGCCAGATCCCGGTCGACTCGATCTACTCGCCCGTGCTGAAGGTCACCTACCGCGTCGAGGCCACCCGTGCCGGCGAGCGCACCGACTTCGACCGCCTGGTCGTGGACGTGGAGACGAAGGCGGCGATCTCGCCGCGCGACGCCATCGCCTCCGCCGGACGCACGCTGACCGAGCTGTTCGGTCTCGCCCGCGAGCTGAACAACGCGGCCGAGGGCATCGAGATCGGCCCCGCGCCGGTCGACGCGGTCCTCTCGACCGAGCTGTCCATGCCCATCGAGGACCTCGACCTCTCGGTGCGCAGCTACAACTGCCTCAAGCGCGAGGGCATCAACAACGTCAATGAGCTCGTCGCCCTCTCGGAGACGCAGCTCATGAACATCCGCAACTTCGGTCAGAAGTCGGTGGATGAGGTCAAGGAGAAGCTGACGGAGCTCGGCCTGTCGCTCAAGGACTCGGTCCCCGGGTTCGACGGCGCCCACTTCTACAGCTACGACGACGAGAGCATCTAGGTCCTCCGCTCCGGAGCCCCGGCTCCTCGCGTCCGACCTGCTGACACCCCTTTAGTACTGGAGTAAACCCATGCCCAAGCCCACCAAGGGCCCCCGCCTCGGAGGCGGACCCGCACACGAGCGCCTGCTGCTGGCGAACCTGGCCGCGGCCCTGTTCACGCACAAGAGCATCAAGACGACCGAGACCAAGGCCAAGCGCCTTCGTCCGCTCGCCGAGCGCCTGGTGACCTTCGCCAAGCGCGGCGATCTGCACGCCCGCCGTCGCGTCCTCGCGACGATCGGCGACAAGTCGGTCGTCCACGAGCTCTTCACCGAGATCGCTCCGCTCGTCGCCGAGCGCGAGGGCGGCTACACCCGCATCACCAAGATCGGCCCCCGCAAGGGAGACAACGCGCCCATGGCCGTGATCGAGCTCGTCCTCGAGCCCGTCACGCCCAAGGCGAAGAAGTCGCGCACCGCCACGGCGCCCGTGTCCGCTCCGGTGGACGAGGCCCCCGCCGAGGAGACCACTGCCGAGGAGACCCCCGTCGAGGAGGCGCCCGTGCAGGACGCTCCCGTCGAGGACGCCGCGCAGGACGCTCCTGTCGAGGAGACCGGCGCGACCAAGTAGTCACGCCCCCTCTCCCGAGAGCCCTCCGTCCCCTCCGGGGCGGGGGGCTCTCGTCGTTCCACGGGGCCGAGTGGCGCGAATCGTCGCTTACGATGGCACGGCTGCGCTCGTCGGGTGCGGCCGCGTCACGACCGGCGCTCCCGGGGTCCGCGCCGACGATCCTCGGAGGACTCCTGTGCGACTGCCCTCCTCGGCTGCTGCGGCGCTCCTCGCCCTGGCACTCGCGGGCGTAGTGAGCGGCTGCGCCTCCGGCGAGGTGATCGACGTGCCGGAGTCGGCGGGCCTCGCGAGCACGCCTCCGGTACCGTCGGCCGCACCGACCGTGCCCTCCGTGCCCTCCGTGCCGTCGAGCGAGGGCGTGGACTGCGCGACCGCTCTCCCCGCCTCCCTCGTCGAGCAGGAGGCCGGCTCGACGGCGGGCACCGTGTCGATCACCGCCGCGGGAGACACGTGCTCCTACGCCGTCGACGGCGGCGATCCGGTCGTCGTGCTGACGCTGCACCGCGGGCCCCTCGTCGAGACCTTCACCGGTGCGGGCGAGGCGCTCGGCGCCGTGCCGGTCTCGCTGGGCACGGCCGCCTACGGGGTGCAGGGCATCGCCTCCGCTCCCTCCGAGCTGGCCGTGCTCGCAGGCGGCTGGGAGGCGCGGATCGTCTCCTCGGTCGGCGAGCAGTCGACGCTGGTCGGCTAGGCGGTCTCGGCCCTGGCGGCCGTCGACGTCCCGCTCGCGGTCGCCTGAGCCGCGACCACGGCGCGCTCTAGACTCGTCTGATGCACCGCGTCCGCCTCGACCTGGCCTACGACGGCTCGCACTTCTCCGGGTGGGCCAAGCAGCCCGGCCTCCGCACCGTGCAGGGGGTGCTCGAGGAGTCGCTCGCCCTGGTGCTGCGCTCCGAGCAGCACCCGATCGTGACGGTCGCCGGGCGCACCGACGTCGGCGTGCACGCCAGCGCCCAGGTCGCCCACGTCGACCTCACCCCCGAGCAGTGGGGCCGCATCAGCACCGGCCGGCGCCGACCGGGGGAGGAGCCGTTCCCGCCCGCGTCGATCCTGGAGCGGCGGCTCCGCGGGATCCTCGGGCAGTACACCGACGTCTCGGTGCACCGGGTGACGGAGGCGCCGGAGGGGTTCGACGCGCGGTTCTCGGCGCGCTGGCGGCGGTACGAGTACCGGCTGGCCGACGCCTCCTCGATGCGCCACCCGCTCGACCGCACGTACACCACCTGGATCACCGACTCCCTCGACCTCGACGCGATGTCGGCCGCGGCCCGCTCGCTCCTGGGCCTGCACGACTACGCGTCGTTCTGCCGTGCCCGCGCAGGGGCCACCACCATCCGGAGCCTGCTCGACTTCACCTGGGAGCGAGACGCCGACGGAGTCCTGCACGCCCACCTGCGCGCGGACGCCTTCTGCCACAGCATGGTGCGGGCCCTCGTGGGGGCGTGCGTCGCGGTCGGCGCCGGGAAGCTCGAGGCGGGGGCGGTCCCGCTGCTCCGGGACGCCGCCCGACGGACCAACGCGTTCGCGGTGATGCCGGCCCGCGGCCTCATCCTCCGCGAGGTCGACTACCCCGAGGACGACGCGCTCGCCGAGCGGGCCCTGCTCACCCGCGCGAAGCGCACCGTGCGGACCGAGGGGCCGGACCCGGAGGACTCGGAGTGAGGCGAGGGCGCGCGCCCGCGCCCCGCGACCCGTGGCGGCTCGGGTCGCACCTCCCGCCGCCGGAGCCCCTGCCGCCACGATCCGTGCTTGGCCGCACGGGGGCTTTGCTGTAATGTCGACCCTTGGTGTTTTCGGCCGTGTGCCGAGCGCCCGAAGTTGAGCCCTCCACCGGATCGGTTCGGCCCCTCGCGGGTCGAACGGCCACGGAGCGGGATCCACGAACACCTCACTCCGACCAGAAAGCAGCACTCACGTGACTCGCACTTTTTCTCCGAAGCCGGCTGACGTCCAGCACGACTGGATCGTCATCGACGCGTCCGACGTCGTGCTCGGCCGTCTCGCCACCCACGCCGCGGCGCTCCTGCGCGGCAAGCACAAGGCCACCTTCGCGCCGCACATGGACATGGGCGACTTCGTCATCATCGTCAACGCGGAGAAGGTCGCCCTCACCGGCCAGAAGCTCCTCCAGAAGAAGGCCTACCGCCACTCCGGCTACCCGGGCGGCCTCTCGGCCACCACGTACGCCGAGCTCCTCGAGAAGAACCCGGTCCGCGCCGTCGAGAAGGCCATCCGCGGCATGCTCCCCAAGAACTCCCTCGGCCGCGCCCAGCTGCGCAAGCTGAAGGTCTACACGGGATCCGAGCACCCCCACGCGGCCCAGCAGCCGCAGGCGTACGCCTTCACCCAGGTCGCCCAGTAGGCTCCGGCCCTCCCCGACACCCCAGACTTCGAAGACAAAGGATCACCTACACCGTGGCGAAGATCGCAGACCAGATCGACGTGGCTCCCGAGAGCTACTCCACCGAAAGCCCGGCCACCGAGGCGTCCACGACGCCCCGCGCCGTCCTCAACGTCTCCGGCGCAGCCGTGGGCCGACGCAAGCAGGCCATCGCCCGCGTGCGCCTCGTCCCCGGCAACGGCGGCATGACCGTCAACGCCCGCGAGTTCGCGGAGTACTTCCCCAACAAGCTGCACCAGCAGCTGATCACCGACCCCTTCAAGGTGCTCGACCTGATCGGCTCCTACGACGTGGTCGCCAAGATCACCGGCGGCGGCCCCTCCGGTCAGGCCGGCGCGCTGCGCCTCGCCATCGCCCGTGCACTCAACGAGATCGACCGCGAGAACAACCGCGCGATCCTGAAGAAGGCGGGCTTCCTGACCCGCGACGCCCGCGTCATCGAGCGCAAGAAGGCCGGTCTCAAGAAGGCCCGCAAGGCGTCCCAGTTCTCGAAGCGCTAGTCGACGCGGCCTGACGGCCGCACGACCAGCAGCTCGAGAAGGGACTGCGCACCATGCCGCGCCTGTTCGGAACAGACGGCGTCCGTGGCCTCGCGAATCGCGAGGTCACGGCCGACCTGGCTCTCGGCCTCGCCCAGGCGGCCGCCCGTGTACTCGGAGCGGCCGCCCGGGCCGAGGGCCGTCGGCCCGTCGCCGTGCTCGCCCGCGACCCCCGCATCTCCGGTCAGTTCATCGGAGCCGCGGTCGCGGCGGGTCTCGCGAGCGCTGGAGTCGACGTGCTCGACGCCGGCGTCATCCCGACGCCCGCCACCGCCTACCTCATCGCCGACGAGAACGCCGACTTCGGCGTGATGATCTCGGCCTCGCACAACCCCGCCGCCGACAACGGCATCAAGTTCTTCGCCGCAGGCGGACGCAAACTCCCGGACGAGCTCGAGAACCGCATCGAAGCGGCCCTCGGAGTCCCCCCGCTCACGCCGACCGGAGCCGACGTCGGCCGCATCACCCGCTTCTCCGACGCGGAGGACCGTTACGTCCTCCACCTGCTCGGATCCCTCGAGGGCACCCGTCTCGACGGCCTGCACGTGGTCATCGACTGCGCGCACGGCGCCGCCGCCGGCATCTCGCCCCAAGTGTTCACCGACGCCGGAGCGACCGTCACCGTCATCGGCAACGACCCCGACGGCCTCAACATCAACGACGGAGTGGGCTCCACCCACCTCGACAACGTCGCCGACGCCGTCCGCGCGGCCGGCGCCGACATCGGCATCGCCCACGACGGCGACGCCGACCGCTGCCTCGCAGTGGACGCCGAGGGCCGCATCGTCGACGGCGACCAGATCATGGCTATCCTCGCGACCGCCATGGCCCGCCGCGGCGCCCTCCGCGACGACGTCCTCGTGGCCACCGTCATGAGCAACCTCGGCCTCAAGCTCGCCATGCGCGACGCCGGCATCCGCGTCATCGAGACCGCGGTCGGCGACCGCTACGTCCTCGAGGCGATGAACGACGGCGGCTACTCGCTCGGCGGGGAGCAGTCCGGCCACGTCATCATGAGCCGCTACGCCACCACCGGCGACGGCGTGCTCACCGGCCTCCAGCTCGCGGCCGAGATGGCCCGGACCGGACGCACGATCGCCGACCTGGCCGCCGTCATGTCCGTCTTCCCGCAGACCCTCCTCAACGTGCGCGGCGTCGACCGCGAGGGCGTCCGCGACGACGAGGTCATCGCCTCCGCCGTCGCCGACGCCACCGCCGAGCTCGGCAGCGACGGCCGTGTGCTCCTGCGCCCCTCCGGCACGGAGCCGATGGTGCGCGTCATGGTCGAGGCGAAGACGCAGGAGACGGCCGACCGCCTCGCCGAATCGCTCGCCGCGGTCGTGCTCGAGCGGCTGCGCTCTTAAGGAGCCGCTCCCTGCGCGGCTCCTCGCGGTCGGCCTGGAGAGGTGGTCGCGATGGGTGGAGCGGGGTGCGTTCGCCGCGCGGGAATCGCTTGGCACGCGATTCCCACGACGGCTCGTGGGTTGGGCCGCTCCCTGCGCGGCTCCTCGCGGTCGGCTTGGGGAGGTGGTCGCGATGGGTGGAGCGGGGTGCGTTCGCCGCGGGTGAATCGCTTGGCACGCGGCTGTGTTCGTTGCGGGGCCGCTCCCTGCGCGGCCCCTCGCGGTCGGCTTCGCGAGGTGGTTGCGATGGGTGGAGCGGGGCGCGTTCGCCGCGGGTGAATCGCTTGGCACGCGATTCCCACGACGGCGGTGTTCGTTGCGGGGCCGCTCCCTGCGCGGCCCTTCGCGGTCGGCTTGTGGAGGTGGTCGCGCTGGGTTGAGCGGGTCGCGGTCGCCGCGCGTGAATCGCTTGGCACGCGATTCTCGCTGACGGCTGTGTTCGTTGGTGGGCTGCTACTTGCGCGGCCCCTCGCGGTCGGCTTCGCGAGGGGGTTGCGCGGGCGGAGCGTGTCGCGGTCGCCGCGCGGGAATCGCTTGGCACGCGATTCCCACGACGGCTGTGTTCGTTGAGGGGCCGCTCCCTGCGCGGCCCCTCGCGGTCGGCTTCGCGAGGTGGTTGCGCGGGTGGAGCGGGTCGCGTTCGCCGCGCGTGAATCGCTTGGCACGCGATTCACGCTGACGGCTCGTGGGTGGTGGCGAGCCTGCGCCGATCGTGCGGTGAAGGGGTTCGAGGTCGGTGGCTGCGCGGTGTGCGCGGCGGCGAACAGCGACCGGGGGTGCGGTCAGATCTTGCGGAGGAGGACCGAGGAGACCGTGTGATCGGCCTGCTTGCGGAGGACCAGGCTCGCGCGGGAGCGGGTGGGGCGCACGTTCTGCAGCAGGTTCGGCTCGTTGATCGCGGCCCAGATGCTCCGCGCGCGCTCGCGGGCCTCATCCGGGCTGAGCGCCGCGTAGCGGTGGAAGTAGGAGTTCGGATTCGCGAACGCGCCCTGCTGCAGGGTGAGGAAGCGCTCCTCGTACCAGCGCGCGATGTCGCTGGTCCGGGCGTCGACGTAGACGGTGAAGTCGAACAGGTCGCTCACCGCCAGGCCGTGACCGGGCACCGGCGGCTGCAGCACGTTCAGGCCCTCGACGATCAGCACGTCCGGCCGCCGCACGACGATCTCGGCGTCGGGGACGATGTCGTAGGAGAGGTGCGAGTAGAACGGCGCGCGCACCTCCGCGGCCCCGCCCTTCACCTCCGAGACGAAGCGGAGCAGCGCCCGCCGGTCGTACGACTCGGGGAAGCCCTTGCGGCTCATCAGACCGCGGCGCTCCAGCTCGCGGTTGGGCAGCAGGAAGCCGTCGGTGGTCACCAGCTCGACGCGGGGCGTGTCCTCCCAGCGGGCGAGCAGCTCCCGCAGCAGGCGCGCGATCGTCGACTTGCCCACCGCGACCGATCCCGCGACGCCGATCACGAACGGAGTCGGCTGCGCGCGCTCCCCGAGGAACGTGCTCGTCGCGCGGTGCAGGTGCCGCGCGCCACCGGCGTACAGGCTCAGCAGGCGCGAGAGCGGCAGGTAGACCTCCGCGACCTCGGTGAGGCTCAGCCGGTCGCCCAGCCCCCGCAGCTGCACGACCTCGGTCTCCGACAGCGGCAGCTCCGTGGTGCGGGCGAGCTCGGCCCAGTCGGAGCGGACGATCTCGACGAAGGGGGAGGGGTGCGCGTCGCGCGCGGGATCGCGAGGAGACGACGGCATGGGGACCGATCCTAGCGTCCGCCCCGCCGGGTGCCCGACGCCGCGGGAGGCGCCTCCGCGCCGCTTAGAATCGAGCGCATGTGTGGAATCGTTGGATACGTCGGTGAGCGCGATAGCCTGGCCGTGCTGCTCGGGGGCCTGAAGCGTCTGGAGTACCGCGGCTACGACTCGGCCGGCGTGGCCGTGATCGACGCCGACGGGCAGCTCGACAGCCGCAAGCGCTCGGGCAAGCTCAGCGTCCTCGTCGACGACCTCGAAGCGCACCCGCTGGCCGAGGGCACCACGGGCATCGGCCACACCCGCTGGGCGACGCACGGCGGCCCGACCGACCGCAACGCCCACCCCCACCTCGCGGACGAGGGCAGGCTCGCCGTCATCCACAACGGCATCATCGAGAACTTCCAGCCGCTCAAGGAGCAGCTGCTCGCCGAGGGCGCCGTCTTCGAGAGCGAGACCGACACCGAGGTCGCCGCGCACCTGATCGCCCGCGAGTACCGCCGCACCGGCGACCTCGTGCTCGCCTTCCAGGCCGTCGTCGCGCACCTCGAGGGCGCGTTCACCCTGCTCGCCCTGCACCAGGACCAGCCCGGCGTGGTCGTCGGCGCGCGCCGCAACTCGCCGCTCGTGATCGGCCTGGGCGACGGGGAGAACTTCCTCGGCTCCGACGTCGCGGCGTTCGTCGAGTTCACCCGCCGCGCGGTCGCCATCGGCCAGGACCAGATCGTCACGATCACGCCGGAGCTCGTCACGGTGACCGACTTCTTCGGCAACCCCGTCGAGACCGAGCCGTTCGAGATCGCCTGGGACGCGTCGGCGTCCGAGAAGGGCGGCTGGTCGAGCTTCATGGCGAAGGAGATCACCGAGGGCCCCGAGGCCGTCGCGAACACGCTCCGCGGCCGCATCCACGAGGGCGCGATCACGCTGACCGAGCTCGACGCGCTCGGTCCGGTGCTGACGGAGATCGACCGCATCACGATCATCGCCTGCGGCACGGCCGCCTACTCGGGCATGGTCGCCAAGTACGCGATCGAGAAATGGGCGCGCGTCCCCGTCGAGGTCGAGCTCAGCCACGAGTTCCGCTACCGCGACCCGGTGCTCACCCCGCGCACCCTCGTCGTCTCGATCAGCCAGTCCGGTGAGACGATGGACACGCTGATGGCGGTCAAGTACGCCCGCGAGCACGGCGCCAAGACGCTCTCGGTCTGCAACACCCAGGGCGCGACGATCCCACGCGAGTCGGACGCCGTGCTCTACACGCACGCGGGCCCGGAGGTGGCGGTCGCCTCGACCAAGGCCTTCGTCGCCCAGATCGCGGCGCTCTACCTCTTCGGGCTGCACCTGGCCGCGGTGCGCGGTGCCGCCTCCACCGAGCTCGTCGCCTCGCAGGCGGCTCAGCTCGCCGCGATCCCGGAGAAGCTCTCCCGCGTGCTCGACGCCTCCGACGACATCGCCCAGCTGGCCGGCTGGATGGCCGACACCCGCGCGGTGCTGTTCCTCGGCCGCCACGTCGGCTACCCGGTGGCGCTCGAGGGCGCGCTGAAGCTCAAGGAGCTCGCCTACATCCATGCCGAGGGCTTCGCGGCGGGCGAGCTCAAGCACGGCCCGATCGCGCTGATCGAGCCGGGCCAGGTCGTGTTCGTGATCGTGCCGAGCCCGAGCGAGTCGTACGAGCTGCAGCGCAAGGTGATCTCGAACATCCAGGAGATCAAGGCCCGCGGAGCCCGCGTCATCGCGATCGCGGAGCAGGGCGATACGGCCGCGATCCAGATCGCCGACGAGGTCGTGCCGATCCCGCTCGCCGACCCGCTGTTCGAGCCGCTGCTCGCCGTCACCCCGCTGCAGATGTTCGCGATGGAGCTCGCCGCCGCCAAGGGCCTCGACGTCGACCAGCCGCGCAATCTCGCCAAGTCGGTCACGGTCGAGTGATCGAGCCGTGATCGTGGGGATCGGGGTGGACGTCGTGGACCTCGCGCGCTTCGAGCGCTCGCTGACGCGCACGCCCCGGCTCCGCGACCGGCTGTTCGCCGAGAGCGAACGCTCGCTCCCCGTCGCCTCGCTGGCGGGCCGCTTCGCCGCCAAGGAGGCGCTGATCAAGGCGCTCGGCGACTCCGTGGGCGCCCGCTGGCACGACATGGTCGTCGAGCGGGACGAGCACGGGAATCCGTCCTTCGCGCTGCACGGCCCGGCCCGGACGGCCGCGGAGGCGCGCGGGATCACGCGCGTGCACCTCTCGATGACGCACGACGCGGGCGTGGCCTGCGCGTTCGTGGTGGCCGAGTCGTGAGCGTCCCCGCGTCGTACCGCGAGGCGGTGATCGACGTCGACGCGATGGCGGCGAACGCCGCGCGTCTGCGCGAGCTCACCGGTGCCCGACGGCTCATGGCCGTCGTCAAGGCCAACGGCTACGGGCACGGCGCCCTGGCCGCGGCGCAGGCGGCGCTCGACGGCGGCGCGGACGCCCTCGGCACCGCGGAGCTGCGGGAGGCCGTGGCCCTGCGCGAGGCAGGCGTCGTCGCTCCGATCCTCTGCTGGCTGCACGACCCCGGCGAGGACTTCGACGCGGCGCTCGAGCACTCGATCGACGTCGCCGTCTCCTCCGTCGACCAGCTCGACACGCTCGCGCAGTCGGCGGAGGACCGCGGCGTGCGCGCGGCCGTGCAGCTCAAGGTCGACACGGGCCTCAGTCGCAACGGCGCCGCGGAGGAGGAGTGGCCGCACCTGGCGGAGGCGCTCGCCCGTCACAGCGCTCGCGGCACCGTCCACCTCACCGGGCTGTTCTCGCACCTGTCCAACACCTCGCGCGAGGACGACCTCGCCCAGCTCGCGCTCCTCCGCCGCGCCGAGGCCGTGCTGGCGGCGCACGGGGTGCAGGCGCCGGTCCTGCACCTCGCGGCGACGGCGGCGGCGCTGCGCCTCCCGGAGGCCCGCCTCGACATGGTGCGCAGCGGCATCGCCCTCTACGGACTCTCGCCGTTCGAGGACGAGACCTCGCTCCAGCTCGGGCTCGTCCCGGCGATGACGCTGCAGGGCCGCGTCGCCGGCGTCCGCCGGGTGCCCCACGGGACCGGCGTGAGCTACGACTACACCTGGCGGGCCGAGGGCGGGACGACCCTCGCGCTCGTGCCGTTCGGCTACGCGGACGGCATCCCGCGGAGCGCCTCCGGCGTCGCGGAGGTCTCGATCGGCGGCCGCCGCCACCGGATCGCCGGGCGGGTCGCGATGGACCAGTTCGTCGTCGACGTGGGGGATGCGAGCGTCGCGACGGGCGACCCGGTGACGCTCTGGGGTGACCCGACGACCGGCGTCCCCTCGGTAGACGAGTGGGCGCGGTGGTGCGGCACCATCAACTACGAGCTGGTCACCCGGCTCGGGCCGCGGGTCCAGCGGCGGCTGCTGAGCGCGGCGGACGGCCGTGCCTGAGCGCTCCTGGTTCGCGGACCGCGTCGTCGAGGTCGCCGATCCGGAGGCCATGGCGGAGCTCGGCCGCGAGCTCGGCCGAGTGCTGCGCGCCGGCGACCTGCTGGTGCTGACCGGGCCGCTCGGCGCGGGCAAGACGACCTTCACGCGCGGGCTCGGCGAGGGCCTCGACGTGCGGGGTCCCGTGACGAGCCCCACCTTCGTGATCGCGCGGACGCATCCGCCGCTGCACGACGGGCCGCCGCTCGTGCACGTCGACGCCTACCGCGTGGGCTCGCCGGTCGAGCTCGACGACCTCGACCTCGATCCGGCGCGCTCGGTGATCGTCGTGGAGTGGGGGGCCGGGATGCTGGACGGCGTCGCGGAGTCCTGGCTCGACGTGGTCATCGAGCGGCCGACCGCCGGCTCCGACGCCGAGGAGGGTGAGGAGCCGATCGAGCCGCGGACCGTCCGCTTCCGCGGCACCGGCTGGAGCTGAGCCCGCGGGTACCCTGGACGCGTGCTCCTCGCGATCGACACCTCCTCCGGAACCTCCGTCGCCGTCGTCGACTCCGCGGGCGCCGTGCGCTCGGAGCGCACCGAGACCGACACCATGCGCCACGCGGAGGTGGTCGGCCGGCTGATCCAGGAGGCGCTCGAGGCGGCCGACGTGGCTCCCGGGGGCATCGAGGCGGTCGCCGTGGGCATGGGCCCCGGCCCCTTCACCGGCCTCCGGGTCGGGATCGCCGCCGCCCGGGCCTTCGCGCTCGGCCGCGGCGTCCCCACCCTCCCCGTGGTCTCGCACGACGCGATCGCGCTCGCCGCGCTGCGGCACGGGCGCGCCGCGGGCTTCCTCGTCGTCACCGACGCCCGCCGCCGAGAGCTGTACTGGAGCGCCTACGACGGGCTCGACGATCAGGGGCTCCCCGTCCGCCTCGCCGGCCCGGGCCTGGACAAGCCGCCGGCCCTCCCGCATCCGGAGCTCCCGCGCCTGGAGGCCGAGTCTGTCTCCGCCGGCGAGCTCGGAGTCGTGGCCGCCCGCCTGCGCGCGGCCGGTCGGCCCGGTGCCGCGGACGAGCCCCTCTACCTCCGCTCGCCCGACGTCACGCTGTCCGCCGGCCCCAAGCGGGTGACCGCATGAGCGAGGCCGTGCTCCGCGACGCGCAGGCGGACGACCTCGACGCTGTCATGGCGATCGAGGAGTCCGAGTTCGCCGGCGACGCCTGGTCGCGCGGGATGATGGCGGAGGAGATCCGGAGCCGTCACACCCGGTACCTGGTCGCCGAGCAGGACGGCGAGGTGGTCGGCTACGCCGGGCTCCTCTGCCCCGTCGGCGCCCACGAGGGCGACGTGCAGACGATCGCGGTCGTCGCCCGGGTCCGCCGCACCGGCCTCGGCCGCCGACTGCTGCGCGCGCTCCTCGAGGCGGCCGGCGAACGCGGCGCCCGCGAGGTCTTCCTCGAGGTCCGCGCCGACAACCCCGCCGCGCAGACCCTCTACCGCTCGGAGGGCTTCGAGGAGATCGGCGTCCGCCCCGCCTACTACCAGCCCGACGGAGTGGACGCGATCGTGATGCGCCGGCCGCCGACCCCGACCCAGGAGACCCCGTGAGCACCGGACCCCTCGTCCTCGGCATCGAGACCAGCTGCGACGAGACGGGGATCGGCATCGTCCGCGGCACGACGCTTCTCTCGAACACCATCGCCTCCTCGATGGAGGAGCACGCCCGCTACGGCGGCGTCGTGCCCGAGGTGGCCGCCCGGGCGCACCTGGAGGCGCTCGAGCCCGCCCTGCACGCGGCGCTCTCCGAGGCCGGTGTCGCGCTCGGCGACCTGGACGCGATCGCGGTCACCAGCGGACCGGGACTCTCGGGCGCCCTCATGGTCGGCGTCGGAGCGGCGAAGGCGCTCGCCGTCTCGCTCGGCCTGCCGCTCTACGCCGTGAACCACCTCGTCGGCCACGTGGGAGCCGATGTCCTCCGTGCAGACGGCAGCGAGGGCAGCCCCGTCGAGGTGCCGACGATCGCGCTGCTGGTCTCGGGCGGGCACACCTCGCTCCTGCACGTGCGCGATCTGGTGTCGGACGTCGAGCTGCTCGGCGAGACCATCGACGACGCCGCCGGCGAGGCCTTCGACAAGGTGGCGCGAGTCCTGGGCCTGCCCTATCCGGGCGGACCGCAGATCGACCGGGTGGCGGCGGACGGGGACCCGAAGGCGATCCGCTTCCCCCGCGGGCTCAGCCTGCCGAAGGACCTCGAGCGCCACCGCTACGACTTCTCGTTCTCAGGGCTGAAGACCGCGGTCGCCCGCTGGGTCGAGAAGCGCCAGGACGCGGGGGAGGAGGTGCCCGTGGCCGACGTCGCGGCGAGCTTCCGCGAGGCGGTCGCCGACGTCCTGCTCACGAAGGCGCTCGCCGCCTGCCGCGACCGGGGCGTGCCGCGCCTCCTGCTCGGCGGCGGCGTGGTCGCCAACGCCCGGGTGCGCGCGCTGGCGGAGGAGCGGTGCGCGGCCGCGGGAGTGACCCTCCGGATCCCGGCGCTCTCGCTCTGCACCGACAACGGCGCGATGATCGCCGCACTGGCGGCGCAGCTGATCGAGGCGGGGCATCCGCCGTCGGGGCTCGGCTTCGGGGCCGACTCGACCCTCCCGGTCACCGAGATCCAGGTCCGCTGAGGCCTCTACCGGGCGGCGGCCGGGCCGCGCAAGCGCCGTCCAGCTTTTTGACAGGCGGATCGTGCCACTGCCACTCTTGGCCGCATCCGCTCGTTCCTGACCCTGGGGGATTCCATGACCACTCCGTACACGCCCGCGTCCGACCGCTACAACATCCTGGCGATCATCGGCTTCATCGCCTCGTTCTTCGTCTCCATCGTGGGCATCGTGCTGGGCTTCATCGCCCTGTCGCAGATCAAGCGCACGGGGGAGAAGGGCCGCGGCCTCGCCCTCGCCGCCGTCATCATCGGCTTCGTCGCGATCATCATCACCATCATCTCGTTCGTCGCGCTCTTCTCGATCGCGGCGACCATGCCCTCGACCGGGTACTGATCGACACGCCTCCGAGGCTCGGGGGCGCCCGCACCACCAGGAGGACACCGTGACCGACGACACCGCGCCCGGACCGCAGACCGGACCGGCGCCCGCGCCGTTCGCCCCTCCGCTCGGCGAGCCGTCGGCGGCCTACCCGCCGCCGACGGCCGCCGCCGATCCCTACCCCGGTCTCCCGCCCCGCCGCCCGCCGATGAATCCGCTCGCGGTCGCGGCTCTGGTGTGCGGACTGCTGGGGCTGGCGCCCGCCGCCATCGTCCTCGGCCACATCGGCTTCGCCCAGGCCCGACGCTCCGGACAGCGCGGCCGCGGTCTCGCGGTCGCCGGCTTCGTGCTGGGCTACCTCGCGATCGTCGTCGCGGTGATCGCCTACCTCGCCTGGACGGCCTTCGTCGGCGACCTGCGCGACGGCGGCTACCTGCCCGCGTGAGCGGACGGAACCCCTCCGCCGCCGCCCGGGTGCTGGCTAGACTCGCGCCATGAGCGACGACAGCACCCGTCCCGGCCCCGGCTCCGACGAGCAGCACGGCTCCGTCCCGGTCCCGCCGGCCCCGCCCGTCCCCCCGGCCCCGCCC